>JAYVKA010000364.1:0-9548 GCA_043768885.1 Planctomycetota bacterium | reverse complement strand
GAAGCCGAAGCAATCCTGGCGGCGCGGGGAAAACCCGAATCGGGCAAATTGACTTCGACATCAAGTCCACCAGCGACCGGAATCGAAGTCGGCGATCTGTTCGATCAAATGCTCGATCAAACGGAAACGTCGCAGCGATCAGTGGTCGATCAAATTGCAACGGGCAGTCTGAACATCGACGAGTTGGTTCGACAGACCATCGCGCCACATCTGGTCGATAGTGCTGATCCCCGACAAGCCGAATTTATCGCGGGAGTGGACAGTGCGATTGCCGAAACAATGCGACGACTGCTGCATCATCCGGCCTATCAGCATGTGGAGGCAGCCTGGCTGGGTGTCAAAATGCTCATTCGGCGACTGGAGACCGGTCCGGATTTGCAAATCCATCTGCTGAACGTTTCCAAATCGCAACTGGCCGAAGATGTCTCTTCAAACGATGATCTGTCACGGTCCCGTCTTTACAAATTGCTGTTCGATGCCACCACTGTTGCCGGTTCCGACCCGTGGACCGTGGTGATCGGCAACTTCACGTTTGACGCAAGCCCATCCGACACGGAAATGCTCGGTCGCATCGCACAGATTCATTCATCGGCCGGTGCTGTTTTTGTTGCCGGGGCTTTGCCGGCCGTTGTCGGCTGTTCCGATCTCGCTGCGACTCCTGATCCACATGACTGGTCGTCTCCGCGGGGAGATGCGGCCGATCACTGGCAGGCTTTGCGGGCACTTTCTGCAGCGGCTAGCATCGCGCTGACACTTCCCCGAATCCTTGCGAGGAATCCATACGGCGCATCGTCTGATCCGATCGACTCCTTCAAATTCGAAGAAATTCCTGACGGCACCGTTCATCGAAACTATCTCTGGATGAACGCTGCATTTGTGGTCGCGACAATTCTTGGGAGAAGTTTCAGCCAGGCCGGCTGGTCGCTCAATTCCGCCTGGGCTCCCGCGCTGGAAGATTTGCCCGTCTATTTTTATGACGACAATGGCGAATCGGTGCTGAAGCCGTGCGGCGAAGTCGAACTGGTTTTGCGGGCAGGCGAAGTCCTCTCCGACGCTGGCCTGACACCAGTCCACTCGGTCCGCGACCAGGGGTCGGTTCTGGTTCCGTCGCTCCGTTCGCTGTCCAGTTCGCAAAAACCGGTTGCGGGTGCGTGGGAATAATTTCTTATCGCCCTGCCAGCTGTTCCAGCGACAAGGCTCCGGATCGGAGTTGGTCGAGTTCGTTTTTTGAGAGAGGCAGGACCCACAGGATGATCGACGGGGGATGACCTGGAATGCCCGTGGGTAGCTTCCAGTCTGTCGGCGATTCGGGCATTTGATCGTCGCCACAGAAAAAAGCGCAGGCCATGGCGGGATCGTTTTTCAGAAAATCGCAGCTATGGCCGTGACCCAGCCAGGAAAAATTCTTCCATGGCAAAGCCGCAAGCGAACTCATCCGCTGGGCAAGTTGATCGATTGCATCGTCGCTGGTTATCGATGACGGGATGCGAGCGGCCAGTTCGATGCTGGGCTGGAAATTTTCCGGGACTGAATCACTAACGGGTCCCGGTTGTGGACAGAGGGACATGCCGACTGTGACCAAGTGGCGGGTTCCGGATTCGCCTTTCAAAAGCACCAGACCGCGCGGTGGAAATTTTCCGCCGTCGATCGCAAAATATTTTTCCTGTCGCCCAAACCGTTTTTCGTATTCAGCCAATGCGTCCGGCTGAAAAGTCCGAAATGGCGGATCGTCATTCCAGTGTTTCCAAAATTCCCGCGCCTGGGTCACTCGCCTTTCGATTTCCTGGCCAGGGGGCATGGGCCAACAGACCATGTTCTCCGAGGCACAATTGGCAGCGTATCCGTGAAATCCGTCGAGCCCGCTCCACGGTGGAATCACTGCGAGGAGTTTATCCCGGGAAACCAGTGCCGCCCCATTCCCTTCTTCGAACCAGACGATTTCCAGATCATCGGAATCCGGAATGGTGGATGGGTTCGGATCCATGCAATGGACCCGGGGCAATAGTGGGGCGAGTCCGAACTGCAAATCGTGTTGGTTAAATTCCAGCGGGCCGGTCTGCAAATTCGCGACCCAACAGGCACGCATCCCGAAGGGGGCGGGACCATTCAGATAGAAGTAGATGGCCCGGCCGTCGTGCTCGACGATCGCGTCCAGGTTGCCATACGGCGAGGGCTGGAAAAGCAGTGATTGGGTTTCAGTTTCGGCCATGATGCCGCAATCGGGGCGATGAGGGGTGAAAAGATCGACTCAGGCCGGATTGTAGCGAAACATGCCGATCAATCTGAGGGTACAATCTCGCTGCACCCTGGCGTGATGAAAACGGGTGTTGAATAGGGGCCCAACCACTTCCACTGGCAGCCAAATCTGATCCATGAATTCCGCGTTTGCAATCGAAGTCAGTGATCTCCATAAAACGTATAGCGAAGGCCTGTTTTTTCGCAAACGGTTCACGGCTCTCAAAGGCGTTTCTCTGCGTGTTCCCGAAGGTGAAATTTTCGGGTTGCTTGGTCCCAACGGAGCAGGCAAAACGACGCTCGTAAAAATTCTGCTGGGGATCATCCACAAGACGCAGGGTAATGCGACGATGCTGGGGATGCCGGCCGGAAGTCTTCGGGCGCGGAAAATGGTCGGCTATTTGCCGGAACATCTGCGAATGGCTGGTCACTTGACACCGTATTCGGCGCTCGAGTGCTTTGGATCCCTGGCGGGCATGCCGGGGTCACATATCCGGAAACATCGCGACCGGTTGCTGGAACAGGTCGGATTGATCGACTGGAAGAAAGATCGAACCAAGAAGTTTTCCAAGGGGATGCTGCAGCGATTGGGTCTGGCCCAGGCCTTGCTCAGCCAGCCCCGGCTGTTGTTCCTGGACGAGCCGACAGACGGACTCGACCCACGGGCCCGCGCGGAGATGCGCGAGATCATTCGCCAGTTGCGGGGAGAAGGCGTAACGATTTTTCTGAACAGCCACTTGCTGCAGGAAGTCGAGGTGATCTGTAACCAGGTTGCCATCCTGGACCATGGTGCCTTGAAATACTGCGGACCGGTCAGCGAAGCCGGCAAGCATTCCCGCCAGGCCAACGGATTGGGAAGCGGATGGATTGTCGAGTTTCGAATCGCTTCGGCTTCGCCGATTGATTTGGGCTTGCCCGAATCGATGGCCCTCGAAACTACGAGTACCGAGTCTGGGCTGATGAATGTGCGAGTCCAGGTCGAGAACCAGGGGCAAGTCGATGGAATTGTGGATCGCATCCGGAGCCAGAAGGCGAGTTTGGTGAACATGAAACGGATCGAGGATTCGCTGGAAGACGCGTTCCTGGCGATGATTGACAAGACTTAACGAACAATTTTTTGGTTTCCCAAATGCTGACTGCTTTTTTTGCGATTATCAAGGATTCCTTTCGTGCCGCGATGGCGTCGCGGGTTCTGTACGTGATGTTGGGATTAATCACGCTGATCCTGCTGGTGCTTGCTCCCTTGCATACTCGCGAGAGTATTGAATGGAAAATAAGTTCGCGGCAACATTTTCCGGAAGAAGTGGGTCTGGCGCTAAAGCTGCACAAGGGAAACCAGGCGGATGCAGACAAGGCGTTGAAGCGGATTTGGGACGGACTGACTGAAAAAACACGTCAAACCATTGTGAAGGTCGCAACTGCGCCAAACCCCAATGACCCGTCATTGTTGTCGGCACCGGCCGGAGACGGAAATCCTTTTCCGCTGATAATGCAGCTGGAAAACGGGATGGAAAACGACCTCAATGCGCTGGTCACCGGTGACAATCTGTATGAACAGGATTTGTGGGGCAAGCGGATAACAGATGAAGCCAAAGAGCTGGCGGAGACCGAACCGGGCAAGCTTACCCGTATCCAACAACGGCGTTTGAACCGGCTTTTGATTAGCCAACCGCTCGCGCCGGAATTGAACGCGCCGGGAGCTTCGGCGCTGGAGGTTTGGTATGGACCGGGCTGGGAATGGGGGACGACTACATTTGTCAATCGCCAACAGTTCAATAGCTGGTTTTCGGCCGGGGTCAGCCAGTTTTTTGACAAGTTCGTGATGTCGATTGGTTTGTTCATCGCCATCCTCGTGACATCGAACCTGATTCCTGAAATGTTTGAGCCGGGATCGTTGAACCTGTTGTTGAGCAAACCTGTGCCGAGGTGGCTGTTGTTGCTCGGCAAATTCGTCGGAGGCTGTGCGTTCATTGCACTCTGTGCGGCGTACCTGTTTCTTGGGTCGTGGTTGTGGATGGGACTGGCGGCCGGACATTGGGACCAGGGTTTGCTGTGGAGCATCCCTTTGTACATCATCGTGTTCGCCATTTATTTTTCCGTTTCGATGCTGGTCGGCATCCAGTTTCGCAGTGCGATCGTGTCGGTGATTTTGACGGTCGTGTTCTGGGGAGCCTGCTTCGCGACCGGCTCAACCTGGTATTTTTTCAACAGCCGGGTTCAAAACGACCGGATTGTTGCTGCCGATTCCATGGATGGCAAAATCATGGCGACCGACTGCCGACAGCGACTGTTGAAATGGAATTCTGACAAGAGGACTTGGGACGAAAAGATCGGGATGCATTTTGCTATCCCGGAACAGGAAATGGGCATCAACATTGCCATGTTCTTTGAACCGTTTCCGGGCAAGCAGCTGTTGGGACCCGTCAAGACTTCCCAGGCCGGTACCAAACTGATCGGTGTTCCTGCAGCATTTGATCCTGAGGGAAATTTTGGCGGTGCCTGGAAGCTGAATGCGGTCTCTGCCGAAGGAAATACGATCGTCGAATTGGGCGATATGCCCATGGATGTTGTTGCCATGATCGATGGAGCGGACGGTCCTCTAATCGTTGCCAACAATGGAGCGATCCGACGGTTTGACAATGAGGGCCTGGCCGAACGAATTCGGCAAGCCGAAGAAAAGAAGCCTTTGGAGCCGATCGGCAAACTGTTTGTCGCAGCGGGTCCTGACGAGATGCTATCGGTTCGTGGCGCGGAGCGGGTTGCCGTCAATCCTGCGAACCACGACATCTTTGTCCTCAGCCGCAACACACTGGCCCGTCATGGATTGGACGCTTCGAAAAAGGAATACCGGCAGCTGGGCCGTTTCGATATTCCTTCTGGAGTCGATGATCGGACCATGGCCAGCTGGTTGGTCGCTGGCGGTGACACGATTGTTGCCGGTTGGGGGAACGGCGTGCTCAGTTTTGTCGATGCAGAAAAAATGACCGAGACGACTTCGGTTCGGCCAAGGTCCAATGTTGCAATTGAGCAGCTGTCGATGGCCGGGGACGGATCGATGCTGCTGGTACTCTACCAGGACGGTCAGGCGATGAGTCTGCGCCGCGACCAGGATTGGGCGGCCAAGCCACTTCGGCTTCGCGGAGCCAAAGACATCATTGGTTTGGATTGGGTTGCACCCGACCAGGTGTTGGTCTGCCATTCAATTGACATGGTCGGATCGCTGAATCCGATCGACGGAAAATTTGAATCGCTGACAAACCCAAAACATGGATGGCTGACGAATTTATACAACTACGCCATCAATCCGTTTTATCAGCTGGCCCCGAAACCGGGCGAGTTCTACAAACTGGTTACCCATTTGTCGGCACGTGCCAACGTCTCGTCTGATCGCGAAACGGATTTGACAAAGGCGGAATACCATTCATCGCCCTGGTCGCCGTTTTGGAGCGGACTGTTGTTTATGGGTGCGATGCTGGGATTGGGCTGTGTGATGTTTGCCCGGCGCGATTATTGATTAACCCCGGTTCAACTGCTGTAGTCTTGCGATCCGGCGAAACGCCGCCTGGTTGGGCTGCGGCAAAGTTTCTGGCGATTTTGGGCGGAATCGGGAACCAACTCTCCGGCTTTCCCGTACTGCCGGGTCTACACGCAATTTTCATCTTGCATTCACGGGTTTTTCATCAAATGGACCTAAGTTGTCACTCGTCATGCTGATGATACGGGTGTCAGACGGAGATTCAGGGGCAGACAGGAAAACAGCCCGCCGATTCTGATATTCGTAAGGAGACGAAAGCCATGCCAAAGTACTACGTCAAATCCGGAGAAGTGTCGATTGTTGTTTCTGCGATGGATGCCGAGGGGGCTGCTCTCTGGGCAATTCATCGCAACGCCGACTTGCCGGATATCATCGATGCCGATGTCTGCGATGATACCGACTGGCAAGAGATGTTGCCGGAATGGGCTCGCGAAGAGCTGGCCGATTCCATCGAAGTCAGCGAACGGGGCTTGGGCCGCAGCGAAGCCGGCCGCTTTGCCACCAACGACGCCAGGATCAAATACGGCCAGTTGCTGGTTGCCGTGGAAAGGTTGCTGGGGCGATGAAAACTGGCAGTGACGGACATGCGACGGGCAATCTATAGTGGGACCCAAAGCGGTCGGGATTTCATCGAATCAACGCAGCAACCCATTTGTGAAGCAACAGCATGTCCGGGGAACAGCTTAACCTGCCAGCCAAGTCCGGCTCGGCAGACGATTCCGGCCCAAACCAACTAAACGCCGGACGATTTCAGCATGGCCTTGGACAATTCGGGCCATGGGTCATCAACAGGACTCGTGATGTTTTTGCCAACAGCTTTGTCCGGATGGCAGTCGATGAGGTGACTCGGCCGGATGGAAAAGCGGGCGAGCATGTGGTGGTGGCGATCAAGCCTGGTGTCTGTGTTTTGGCGCTCGACGAGAAAGACAATCTTTCACTGACCAGCGAGTTTCATTACGCGATTGGCCGAATTTCGCTGGAGGCGGTCAGTGGCGGAATCGATCCGGGAGAAACGCCGCTTCAATGTGCACATCGTGAATTGCGGGAAGAACTGGGATTGATCGCCAGGGAAATGGAATATCTCACCACTGTCGATCCGTTCACTTCGATCATGGTTTCGCCGACGCAAATATTTTTGGCCACGGGACTGAATCGCGTGAATGCCGATCCCGAGGCCACGGAGCTGATTACGGAAGTGAGGATTCCGCTGAAAGCCGCGGCAGAAATGGCTTCGCGCGGTGAAATTACCCACGCACCAAGTTGCGTTGGAATTCTGTTGTTGGCGGCGCGGTTGGGCTAATGCACTGGTTGCCGTTTTACTCGCCGAACGTCTCGGCATAATCACCGATCGCGGCCCGAATGACCTTGATCGCATGTTCACGACCATAGGTTTCACCGATCGTCACGCGTGGCGTTTCACCGGCAGACAGTTTGTAAGTCAAAAAATAATGCCTCAACCGTTCCAGCATTGCAGCAGGCAATTCCGTGATTTCGGACAATCCACCCCAGACATTGTCCTTTTCCAGAATCGCAATAATCTTGTCGTCGGCTTCGCCCGAATCCAGCATCGGCAGCCCGCCGATGACTCGGGCATTGAGAATCACCTCGGGTCTTGCGATGGCCCGCTCGCTGATCACACAAATATCCAGCGGGTCGCCATCACCTTTCTTGGCGCCTGGCATCAGGGCCGCGACCCGTTTGTCGCAATAAGTACGTGGAATAAAACCGTACAGCGTTGGCGGCTGGGACGATGTCTGTTGCGGACGATCGCACCGGAGGTAGCCGGTCTTTTTGTCTACCTCATATTTGACCAAATCGAACGGCGTCAATTCGATGTAAGCGTGAACAATATTGGGTGTGTCGGGGCCAATCTCCAGACCATGCCAGGGGTGAGGACGCCAGCGATAAAATGCTTCGGGAAAGGCCATGCCATTGCCTGCGGCTGCAATTTATTTGTGGAAAAAGATGCCGCTTCATGTTATGCCACCGAATTTTTCTGTCCATCCGTACCAACCCCGGAAAGTGTCACTCATTCGAAGTTGTCTGGCCGAATTGTGTTCCGAACCGGGCCCCGTAGCTTGGTGGTCTTCACCAGGAATCACGGTGGAGGACCACCCTGCTACTTTGTTTTGCTACGCCAATTTCAAGGTTGGACTAATGCTACGATCCGTCACTCGCTTTCGTCTTTTCATCAACGGCGGGGGTATCCGAAACACAAACACCCTTGAATTCAACTTCTTTTGTTACTAGCACATTTCCGACATCCAGATAGAAATGAAACAACTGGCCGAACTCGCCCTTCATAACGGGTGTGACGCCCATTTCCAGCGGCATTTCGCTGTTGGCGGCAATTGTCAACGGGATTTGGTGATCCGACCGGATCGAACAGTTGCCTCCTCAGCACCAATTCATCCCGACGATCCGGATGTCCGATCGGGTCCCGTTCCGAATCCGCATTACCAGCGGATATTCGGTTCCACCTTGAGCATCGGCCGGTACATCAACGGCAAACACAACATCGTCCGCCGAAGGCCGCAGCCAGTCCCGAACCAGCATCACCGACGCGACCGTCAATACTGCAACTGCCAGAATCTGCAGACCCCAAAGCACGCGGTTCATCACAATCTCCTTCTCCCTTTGAATCCATGCACTGTAGGGGACCCCGCCTCGTGCGAACAAAGCCCGCCATCTCCAAAGTCAAGATTCAAAATGACTGTACGATGGACGTCCTCGTCCGTCGATACGCAACGGAATTCGACGGACGAGGACGTCCATCGCACAACTGTCACCTACTCGGGCACTGTCACCGGTTCTCCTTTGTCCCGTGTTGCCAGTTGCGGCACGATCGAATTTACTTCATAGGCGAACAGATGCACGCTTCCATCCGCCATGGCAAACACCGCCCCGCCCGGATGATAGCTCCAGAAGTGCAGCGTATCGCACTGTTCACCGTACTTGCCCGCTTTGAATTCGTAAGGCCCATCGGGACACGACTCCAGATAAGTTGTGATTCCTCCCAGCACCGGCGCCTTCGTTTCCCGTACACCCAGCAGCATGTCGCACGAACCAGTCCCCTGTTGTCCGTAACCGGCATACCACCATCCGTACCAAAAATCGGAACTTGCCGGTCTTTCGCCGATCATCAGCGTGTTCGAAGTCCCATCGGCGATATCACTGAACCGGGTTTTGGAATTGCGATAGAAGATACCGTCTTCGGTGCTCCAGTCGGTACCGTTGACTCCAAGGTAGCTTGTCGAAGCAGCCAAACGATTGTTGTGAGTCCAATGAGCCTCGCCGGTATCCAGTTCGCTGGGACACTGGAACAAGGGAATTACCGTCCGCATTCCCAGATGCCCTGAGAACGGTGATGGACTGTTTTGATAATCGGCAATCGCCTGGTCATACACTGCCAGTTGTTCGACATACGGAAGCAAACCCTGCAACCAGCTTTGCGAACCATGCGGCCGCACATTTGATCCGGTAATACCCGGTGGCAAATGCCCCCGCGCCGATTCGTAGTTCATTGTTCCAAGAGCAAGTTGCCGTACATTGTTCATGCACTCTGTTCTCCTCGCCCCTTCGCGCATCATCTGGACTGCTGGAAGCAAAGTCCCGACCAGAATGCCGATAATGGCGATTACGACGAGCAGTTCGACGAGGGTGAAAGCCTGTCTAAATCGGTCCATCCGGGAATTCTATGGGTTTGGTAAGATTCTCCGCCAAGGAGAACCCTCATGCAAGACAAAGAACTTTACCAGCAGATTCTTGGTTTGAAATC
>JAYVKA010000363.1:0-2317 GCA_043768885.1 Planctomycetota bacterium | reverse complement strand
ATTTTGTTCATCCGCAAATGCTGGGCAACGTTCGTCGCATGCTGCGAACCGGCCCCACCAAAGGCGACCAACACATGATCGGCCGGATCAAAGCCCTTCTGAACGCTGACCGTGTTGATTGCCATCGCCATGGAATGGTTGGCGATGTCGAGCAATCCTCCTGCAAGCTCGGCACGTTCGTATTTCTTGCCGCTCGATGCCCGAACCGAATTGCGCAGTTCATCAATTCGCCGCTCGGCCGCTGCCAAGTCCAGCCGAAAGGGAAATTGGTCCGTGCTGATTCGACCCAGCAGCAGATTCAAATCGGTGACGGTCAACGGTCCGCCACTTCCATAACAAGCCGGACCGGGATCGGCTCCGGCGCTATCGGGGCCGACTCGCAATCGAACACCGTCGAACGAGCAGATCGATCCGCCTCCTGCCGCGACTGTTTCGATCGCCATCACCGGAGTCAGAATCCGGATGCCGGCCTTGCGGGTTTCGTATTCGCGAGCAAACTCCCCATCAAACCGCGCGACGTCGGTACTGGTTCCACCCATGTCGAAACCGATGGCGCGATCAAACCCGGCAACTTGCGCTACCCGTGCAAAACCAACGACGCCTCCGGCCGGTCCCGACAACACGCTGTCCTTGCCCGAGAACCGTTCGCGCGGCACGAGCGTCCCTGCGCTGGTCAGCAACTGCAAACTGCTGTCGGGCGAAAGTGACTTCAGGATTTGGTCGCAGTAGTTGCGGATGACCGGATTCAGGAAAGCGTCCAATACGGTCGTCTCGCCGCGCGGGACCATCCGGATCAGCGGTGCGACTTCGCAGGACAAACTGATTTCCTCAAAACCCGCCTCGCGCGCCAGCCCGGCGATCATTCGTTCGTGCTCACCGAATCGAAACCCATGCAACAGGCAAATGCCGAGCGACTGGATTCCCTGCTGTTTCAATTCGCGCAGCTGAGCCAAAACCCGCGCCGAATCGGGTCGGCGCAACACCGTTCCATCGGCGGCCATTCGCTCGTCGATCTCTATCGAAGTTTCGAACAGCACCGAGGGCTTGCGAACCGTCAGCTCAAACAAGTGCGGCCGGTCCTGGCCGCCGATCCGCAACAGGTCGCCAAACCCGGCGGTCGTTACCAAGGCAGCCCGTGCACCGCGCCGGGTCAATAGCGCATTGGTCCCCCGTGTTGTGCCCAGGCAAAGATCGATCGCTGGAAGTGACGATGCGAGGGAAACGCCAAGCAACAATCGAATCGCGAAAACGGGAGACGGTTCGGGACTGCAAAGTTCCCAGGTTGCTGCTTTGGAAAAACCCCGGTCAGAAGAATCCGCTTCCCCGAAAAAGACCCGCTGCGTTTCTCCGTCGGACCTGGTAACGATTGAATTGACGACAATCGCTCCGTCACCATCAAGAGCGCGAAACCGGTACCCGTTCCAAAATCCGTTGGCCCACGGAGTAGGCATCGGGACATGAATTCCAGCAACAGTTTCTTGCCCCCCGAAAGAGCCCTTGGTCGTGGAACTGCTAAGGACTTTTCCCGAATGCACATTGCCGTCGGGCAAGTGTGCGATCCAGTCGGTAAATGTTCCGCCGACATCCACCCAAACCCGTAACCGATCGGACAACGAACGTTCCATGTTATTGCGCATCAATCGGGTATTGGAACGTCATTGAAAGTCGGCACTTCAGCTCGGAATGTACAGCGGGCGAATGTCCGGAACTATCGGTCGTCGATTTTGAAAGCGCCGCCGCCCAGGTTCTTTTGGGTTTCGGCCCTTGCCTGCTGAATTTCCGCAGAACAGCTGGCAAACTGATTTCCAGTGCCGTCAGAATTTTTTGCGGCTGTTCCTTCAGGCATTTCGGCCGAAGAGAGCTGGGTCAGCTGGGTCAGAAATTTCCGAACATTCAGGTGCTCTGCCCACGGAGCAGAGACGCTCATCAGTGTATGTCCATTAACCTGGGAAAACGCGATCGTTTGTTCACCCGTACCGGTCGCCGCCCAGTTTGCCGGGCTCACCGATTGGGCAATCACGTCTGCCAAAGCCTTATGGCCTTCGAAACTCGCCAGGCTGGAAACATCATAGGTAATGGTCACGAAAAACTCCGCGTCTTCTTCAACATCCTTCGAAATCACCAGAATGTAACCATCCCGCAACTGCATACAGGCATTGAATTTTTCCAAAACAAATGTCAATTGCCAATAGAGAGGCAGGTCCGGCAAGCCGACGCTGGAGACCTGTGTCTGCTTGTCCAGTTCGTCATCGATCGCTGAATGGTGTATGAGTACCGGAATTCCAATGGAATTCAATCGCGTCATCAGATCGCCAAA
>JAYVKA010000362.1:0-11857 GCA_043768885.1 Planctomycetota bacterium | reverse complement strand
AGCGGTCAACCCTACCCAAAATAACTGATACAACAATCCCGAGAATGAACCAGGAAATCTGGTGCCATGAAAGGACTCCGGCAAAGAGTAACAACAGGAAGAGCGCTCCAAGCGCCGCGCTCCGCGACTTCCAAGTTTTGCCTGAAACAGCTCCATACGAGAACAGGAGGATCAGACCATTGACTACCGCAAGTGCAATCAACACTCTTGATTGAAAAGGAGAGTCTTGGCGCGGCAGGCCGGGCATCAATCCACGCGAAATTAGCAGGGCAGCGCCAACGGCCGCCGCCAACAAAAGCAAATCCGCAATTGAAAACCTGATTCGGTTGATCCGCTGTTCTTCCCGATGGATGGCGTCCATTTTGGCTCCGTGAACCTTTTGATGTTGGCGTCGAGAGAGGAAACTTGGTCCAATGCAATACCGGCGTACTTTGAGTCTTGTGACAGACAGGGATACTTACCACACGTTAACAATTGTATCTCTCTCATCTTGCATGGCAATTCGGTTCCATGAACGATTCGCGAGATCCGTTGAAAAAAATAAAGGTGTCAAAAAAAATGCATGATGAAAAAGTGCGGCATTAATCACTCGTGGATTACTTCGGGTGTAGATGGGAAAATTTAAATTGCGCTGGGATGGCATCATCGGATGGAAGAGTGTGATGAATCAACTGCAAGCCGAGATAGCGCGTTTCATCGATTACGTCAAGAGTTCCAAAAAAGTTACTCCTGCCGGCGAAATCCTCATGCCGGGTGAACTCGAATCGCGCAACCGCGCGATGCGTTCCCGCGATGGTATTGAACTGGATGATACGACGTGGAACCAGATACGCGCATTGGCAGAGAGCTTTGCACTGAGTTGAGTCCGCGAGCATGTTCAGACATTGGGCCGGGCCTACTCGCCGATAACCACCCACTCGCGGATAACGCCTGGGCTACTTTGTCTCCGCTCCTTTTTCCAACTCGGCGACCATCTTCTTGTAGTCCTCACGTTCGCGAAGCGGGTCGAGGTCGGTGTCCTGCTTCATGTGGGCGGCGTCCTTGTAGCCGGCCTGCACGGCCTTTTGCAGCCACTGCATCGCGCGGTCGGCATCCTCCTGGGCAAGCCGGGCGGCGTCGGCTTCTGAAGTCTTCGCCTGAAAACCGGCGGTGACGGATCGGAAGCAAGCAGCGTTGTATAGGCTGTCCCTGTCCGAGCGGTTCAGCTTCTCCCACATCTCGGCAGTCACCCGGCAGCCGGCGAGGTCGCCGAGCTTCTGAAAATGCCCAAGGCGGAGAGCCATGAGAGTTGGGATCAGGCCCGGATGGACCGCCTGCCCGGCGGCTTTGGCCACGCACTCGTCGATGAGCGGAATGGCTTCCGCGCCGCGATCCAACGTAATCAGTGAGTCGGCAAGCGCCCACATGCTCGAGAGCGTGTCGGGATGGTCCTTGGGGAGCACCCGCTGCTGAATCGCCAGCACTTCCTCGCGCAGCTTCAACGCTTCGGCGGGGCGGTTCAGCGAATGGTAGCTATTGGCCAGGTTGTTCATGCTCACAAGCGTGGCGGGATGGTCCTTGGGGAGCACCCGCTTCTGAATCTCCAGCACTTCCTCGAGCAGCTTCAACGCCTCGGCGGGACGGTTCAGGGCCGCGTAGCTGTTGGCCAGGTTGGTCATGCTATTGAGCGTGTCGGGATGGTCCTTGGGTAGCACCCGCTTCTGAATCGCGAGCACTTCCTCGCGCAGCTTCAACGCCTCGACGGGGCGGTTCAGGGCCTCGTAGCTGTTGGCCAGGTTGTGCATGCTCGAGAGCGTGCTGGGATGGTCCTTGCCCCGATGGCGCGTGAACAAGGCCCGCGACTGCTCAAACTGGTCTCGTGCTTGATCATGCTCGGCGAGATAGTAGAACGTGATGCCAAGGGTCTGCCGCAACCGGGCCTCGACGAGCGGTTGAGCGTCGAAGTCCTGCCCGAGCGCCGGCAGGCTGGCCGCGATGGCGGCGCGCAGGCTCACCTCCTTGCCCAATCCGCCGTCCTGTCCCTGCGGCCGGGCCGCCGCGAACACCCTGTTCTCGAAGAACTCCACCACCGCGTTCGCCTCGGTCTCCTTGGCCTGCGCCTCGACCCTGGCAGTCTCGGCGAGCTTTCTTTGATCGGCCTCGGCCTGCTGAGCCGCCACCGCAATGTCCCGCTGGTAGCGGGCCACATTGGCCTGCCAGGCAAACGCGACCACGCCGATCAGCAGCGCCGCCGCCACAGCGCTACCTGCTGTCACCATCACCCGGTTGCGGCGGATAAACTTCTTGAACCGGTACGCCGAACTGGGCGGCGCGGCTACGACAGCCTCGCCCGACAGATGCCGCAGTATGTCCATGCCAAGTCCGTTGGCCGTTTCGTAGCGACGGCTCCGTTCCTTTTCCAGCGCCTTCATCACGACCCAGTCGAGATCGCCGGTGATGCTGCGAGTCAGGTGCCTTGGGTCGATACTGCGTTGCGCCGCGACACTCGGCAGACTGGCGCTACCGCTCAGTCGGGTGCTCGGTTTGGGAGGCTCGACTTCGCGAATCAATCGCAGCATCTCGGCGGCAGCCGCCTGTTTGAATTGAGCTTTCTCCAACGGAGTTGTACCGGTCAGCAATTCGTATAGTATGACGCCCAGCGAATAGACGTCCGTCCGTGTATCGATGTCGAGATTGTTGTGTTCGGCCTGTTCGGGACTCATGTACAACGGCGTCCCCAACATCATTCCGTGTGCTGTGTACAGGGACTGTTCCGTCAGCGATTGGTGAATCGCCTTGGCCAGACCGAAGTCAATCACTTTGGGAACCGGTTTGCCGTCATACAGACAGACAAGAACATTGGACGGTTTGAGGTCGCGGTGAATGATTCCCTTTTGGTGTGCGTGCTGCACCGCGTTGCAGATCGGCAAGAACAGTTCCAGGCGTTCCTTGACGGACAGTTTCGCCTGGTCGCAGTACTCGGTCAGCGGGACCCCTTTGACATACTCCATCGCAAAATAAGGGCGACCCTGCTCAGTCATCCCGCCGTCGAGTACCCGGGCGATATTCGGATGATCCATCATGGCCAGTGCCTGGCGTTCGGCTCCAAACCGGGCCAGCACAGCCTTGGAATCCATCCCCGCCTTGATCAGTTTGATCGCGACCTTGCGTTTGATCGGTTCGGACTGCTGGGCGACCCAGACGGATCCCATGCCCCCTTCGCCGATTTCTTCCAGCAGTTTGTACGGACCAATCGCCTCGCCCGCGCTAATTAACAGGGTCGAATGCATTGCCGTTTGCTCAAGGCCCGCACCTGGTTTGTTCTCCAAAAAACTGTCGGCCTGCTTCAATGACGCAAGGAGTTCAATTACTTCACGTCGCAGTTCGGAATCATTTGCGCAGGCCTGATCCAAATATTGATTTCGCAGCTCCGGAGACTCTTTCTCCAAGGCTGCCATGAAAACCACTTTGGCACGCTGGTTAAAATCGGATGGGTTCACGCCGCGGTTCCCGTGCAAAGGATGAAATTATGTGTCTCTATTCTCTCATGCGTTTTTCAGCGGTGCAAAATCTCACTCCGCAAAAAAATCTCCGGAAAAATTGCCTTGTCACGGCTTTCCGCGGATTTCACGCTGCAACCAGGCCTTGGCATAAGCCCAATGCCGGTAGGCCGTTGCCCGGGAGATGCCTTCGATTTCGGCCGCCTGTTCGAGGTCGAGTCCACCGAAATAGCAGAGCTTGGCCAGTGCGGCGGATGTCACGTCTTCGGTTGCCAGTCGATCGAGCGATTCGTGGATCTGCAAGAGTTCATCGGGAGCCTCTCCGCCGGCCACGTCGACGTTTTCCAGATCGATCCGTTGCCGGTCACCACCGTGTTTTACCCGCCGCTTTCGGCGAGCGTTATCAACCAGAATCCGGCGCATCGATTCGGCAGCCGCCGCAAAGAAATGACGGCGATTCTCCCATTCCTGCGGTGTCCCGCTTTCGGCGAACTTCAGCCAGACCTCGTGCACCAATGCCGAAGCCTGCAGCGTTTGACCGGGATTCTCCCGGGCCAGTTTGTGGGCGGCAAGTTTCCGCAATTCATCGTAAACCAGCGGCAACAACTCTTCTTTCGCCTGACGATCGCCTGCCTTGATGGATTCCAGAATTCGTGAGACGTCAGACATGAGATGAATTGTAGTCTCACGGTCCACGGTTCAGGGTGTGAAGAGCTTCAGATTCTTCGCCATAGCGGGGGATTTATTCCTTGCTCCTGCCGGATTTTTTGGTTGCATCCAGTTGAGTCTTCAGACTTTGGACGATCTCCGGTTTTTCAAAATAGAGGTTGGTTTTCTCACCGGGGTCGGTTTCGAGATCGTACAGTTGGCCGGGCGCGTCGGGTGCGGCTTCGGGCAACGCAAATGGCTTCAGTTCGGGATTGTTTTCGTAGTTGTTGCCACCAGAACCGGTGTGGTCGAGGTATTTCCAATTGCCGCTGCGAATGGACAAATTCCGCGATCCTCCAAAGGCTTGTTGCAGGATATAGGGCCGAATCGGTTTGTCGGACTGTCCCAGAAACGCGGGCAACATATCAAAGCTGTCTTCGGCAGCATTCTCTGGCAATTCGCAGCCAACCACTGCTGCAATCGTGGCCATTACGTCAGTCAGGCTGGTTAGTTGAGTGCTGGTTGTGTCTGGTTTGACTTTACCTGGCCAGCGCACGATGAACGGCACGCGATGGCCCCCTTCCCATTGGTCGCGCTTTACTCCCCGCCACGGCCTGGCACCGTCGTGATCATGATCGGCGCGCATGTGAATCACAGTCGTGGTTTCGGGCCCGTTGTCGCTGGTGAAAATAACCAGGGTATTGTCGGCGACGCCAAGCCGCTCGAGCGTGGAGAGCAGTTCGCCGACGATCCAGTCCAGTTCATGGATGAAATCGCCATGCGGACCGGCACCGGATTTGCTTTTGAACTGGTCAGCCGGAAACGACGGCAGGTGCACGGCCTGTGCGGAGTGGTATAAAAAGAATGGTTTGTCCGGCGAAGTGCGAACGTGTTCCTCCAGAAATTCCTGGCTCTTCCTGAGAAACACCAAATCGACTTCTTCCATATTGAAGTCCGGCGCAATCATCCCGCCCCGGCAATCATTCGCGTAAGGGTGCTTTGGCAACTCGGATTTGTCGATACGACCAACGGGAGGAACTGGAATACGGTCGCCGTCGATGAACGCATACAGCCAATCAGTAGTCGGGCAGCAGGCCGTGCCGAAAAATGAATCAAAGCCGTGATCGAGAGGACCGCCTTCGATCCGACGCGAGAAGTCGACATTCTCAACGGCTTCCACACCCTTGTCGTGTACCGGATTGCCTTCTTTGTCCAAGAATGTCAAACCGACATGCCACTTGCCAACGGCCGCAGTTGTGTAGCCTTTTTCGCGAAGCATCTCTGGAAGAGTCAGTCTTTCCGGCGCGATTAGCGAAGGCCCGCCGACACCGTCAAAGACAACCCCGCCACGCGGTATCCGAAATGCCATTTGTCCGGTCATCAAGCTGTAGCGAGTCGGCGTACAGACCGTCGCCGGACTGTGAGCATCCGAAAACCTGATCCCGTCGCGCGCCAGTTTGTCAATGTTTGGCGTGGCAACCCTGCATTGATCGTTGTAACAACCGACGTCTCCATAGCCCAAATCATCGGCGAGGATCAGAACGATGTTGGGTTGCTCGTTGGCATAAGCCGAAGAGCAGCCAAACAGTATCAGCAAAACGATCAAGTGTGGCTGGCAGCGTTTGAGCCGCTGAACAGTTTGAAAAACTCGAGTTGTTGTCACTACAGACTTTCAAAATGCTGGATTTGTCAAAGAACGATCTGCGCGACTGCACTTGTCGGGATTGCAGCTGTCGCATCCCGATTTTATTCAGCCATGTAAGTGTAGAACAATTGTCCTCAATTGTTCAGTATTGATAACAATTACTCCCCGAACAATTGGGGACAATTGTTCTACTATCCGCTGGCTGCTGTCAATCCGCGCCAGCCTGTTTTAGCAAATCAGCGTACTCCGTTTGATTTGCTTTTTCGGCCGCCTGAAGTGGCGTAAGGTCCGTTTCCGGGCAGACTGCGGTTACGCTGAACCCGAATTCGATGAACAAGCTGGCCAGCCGGTTCAAGTCTTCGGGAGTGGACAGGTCTGGGCATTTGAAACCGTAATTGCGGGGCTCGATGAAATCGTTGGCCAGCCAGTGCAAAGGCAAAAATGGTTTGCCGTTTGAATACGATTCCGTCAGCGCGTCGTTTTTCTTCAAGAACTCCAGCTGCGACCGGATCAGCGTTTCGTATTCGTCGATTCCACCATCCCGATTGTGGCTACGGAGGGCGCGTTCGATACACAATTTTGCGACGTCAACGGTGTAAAGCTCCGGACATTGTACAAGACAAAGCTCGAGCACTGCCGGATAGCCAGTCCAGCTGGCTCCGTAACAAAGGTTTTCAAAGACCGTGCCCTGCGGCCAGTCCATACGTGTGCCAGGTTCGTTTGCAGCATTCCGCAACAGTTCTTCAATCAAATCCATCGGCTCATGCCGTACGACCGTGAACAACGAAGGCTGCCCTCCCATCTCCACGGCGCGACCAAGTAATCGAATCATCTCCGGCGCCGACGACAATTCCGGCATCCTGACTTCGTTCCCCTCTTCCGGACTCAAATAATTGCCAAACGACTTTCGAATGATCTCTCCAACCACACCGACCTGTTCCGGAAAGTTCCAGGTCGCGTTGTGAACGCAATCGACAAAAGGCGTGCTGCAATAAGGAAACGCGAATACACTGGCACCGTGATCCAATAGCAGGTTGACGATATCAAAATGCCCGCCGTGAAAAGCGTTCATCAGCGGCATGCCCGTTTCGCGTGGATCATCGATGCCAAGTTTGGCATCCGGATCAGCGCCATGTTCGAGCAGCAATTTGACCATCGCCAAGTTCCCCTGTTTCGTTGCCTGAAAGAGCGGAAAGCCATCCGTGTGCAGACTGTCTGGTTGAAAATTCTTCATGGCGAACGCCGGATTTGTTTCAAGCAGAGCTTTCGCTTTCGGCAAATTTCCTTCCTGAATCGCCTTCCAGAATTCGATTGAAGTCAAATCTTCATCGCGAGAGAAATTCATTTTTCGCACTTGCTCAACAAGATAGCCGCCAAATTATCACCATTCACCAGAAACGTTCACCAGGAACGTGCCAGGTATTCAACTAATTGTAACTGTTGAAGCGTGGTCGCCGCACCAAAAAACAGTGCCTCACGCAAAGTCACCAGGGCGCAAAGGATTGAGCCACGCAGCTAGGGCTTTATGCTCTTGTCTTTGTGCCTGGGCGACTTTGCGTGAGACAATCCTGCGAAAACTTTCGGCGAATCAGGATGCCATTCCGTGCAGCGTTTTCTATCATGAATTGGTTGTTTCAACCACTCAATTCTTCCGGGGAGGAGACAGCCATGTCGGAAAATGAGATTGCAAAAATCGTCGTTGACGCCTGTTTCAGGATTCACACCAAAATCGGACCGGGATTACTAGAAAGCGTTTACGAAGCAGTTCTGGCTCGTGAATTGATCAAGCGGGGATTGTCCGTTGCACGGCAAGTGTCTGTTCCTGTTGAATGGGAGGGAGAAGTATTCGAGGAAGGGTTTCGGGCTGATTTGATCGTTGAAAGCTTGCTGATCGTCGAACTCAAGTCTGTTGAACAAAGTTCGAGACTTCACAAGAAGCAACTCTTGACTTACCTTCGGCTGGCGAACAAACGTCTGGGGCTGCTGGCGAATTTTGGCATGGAGTTAATGAAAGACGGATTGGCACGGGTGGCAAACGGAATGCCGGAATAGGACGCTTTGAGTTCGATGGGGAAGATGGTCTCACGCCAAGCCGCCAAGGAAGAGGTTGAAGGATTGGCTTCGAAATCCTGGATGCCATGGTTCTTTGCGCCTCAGCGACTTTGCGTGAGGCACTTCTTCACGGGGAAAGATAATTCGAAAGAAGGAGCCTCACGCCAAGGCGCCAAGGCGCAAGGGAAGGAACGGAAGTGCTGAATTCACATGACATAAGCCATGGAGCTTTGCGCCTCAGCGACTTTGCGTGAGGCACGTCCTTCTTTCTTCATCGGGCAACCTCGGGCCAACTTACGCGATGATGTCCTTGATCACGTTGCCGTGAACGTCGGTCAGGCGGAAATCGCGACCGGCATGATTGTAGGTTAGCCGTTCGTGATTCAGTCCCAACAGCGCCAGAATCGTGGCATGCAGATCGTGAATCGGGACCGGGTTTTCGACTGCCTCGTATCCGTACTCGTCACTCTGGCCGTAGTTGAAACCGCCTTTGACCCCACCGCCGGCCATCCACAAGGAAAACGCCTTGTTGTTGTGGTCGCGACCGTCATTACCCTGGGCATAGGGCGTACGGCCGAATTCGCCAGTGAAAACGACCAGGGTGTCCTTGAGCAAACCGCGTTTTTTCAAATCGGCCAGCAATCCCGCGACAGGTTTGTCAATCTCGGAACAACTGCGCTCCAAAGACGCATTCAGGTTTCGGTGATGATCCCAGTTGCCGTGGGTCACTTCGACAAACCGAACACCGGCCTCGACCATCTTGCGGGCCAGCAGACATTTGCGGCCAAAGTCGTCCGAGTTCCGCTCGCCAATTCCGTACATTCGTTTCGTGGCTTCGTTTTCTTCGTTCAGATCCATCACTTCCGGCATCTCGCTTTGCATCCGGAAGGCAAGTTCCGAAGCTTCGATCGCACCCTCGACATCCGGATTGACCTGGTCCTTTTCCAGCTTGTGACGATTCAACGCCTGAATGAAATCAAGTTCGGCACGCTGGTCGGCTGCGGACTGTTTTGATTTCAGGTGTGCAACTTCGGCCGAATTGATGGGGCGATTGTCATTTCCCAATCGCGTTCCCTGATAAATCGCGGGCAGAAAAGAGCTGCCATAGTTGGTAGGGCCCCCGAAACCGCTCGGTGGTGTGATGCTGACGAAACCGGGAAGGTTTTCATTTTCGGTCCCCAGTCCATACAGTGTCCAGGCACCCAGCGATGGCCGAATGAACTGCGAAGTTCCGGTATGCAACCGAACCAGTGCCTGAGGATGGGCCGGCAAATCGGTTTGCATCGAATTGATCATGCACAAGTCGTCAGCCCTGGAGGACAATTCGGGAAAAAGCTCCGAGATCCACAAGCCGTTTTTTCCGTGTTGAGTGAATTTGAATTTCGATCCAAGCAGTTTTGAGCCGGGTCGTGGGCCGGGTTTTCCGTTGTCCGAAATCAGTTTCGGTTTGTAGTCGAACATGTCCAGATGCGAGGGGCCTCCGCGCATACAGAGAAAGATGACCCGTTTGGCACTGGCGGGAAAATGAGGCTGTTTCGGCGCGAGCGGATTGTCAGGCAGTATTCCGCGCGACGTCGAAGCAGCGAGTGATCCGGCAAGTCCGGAGAAAGCCATCCATCCGAAACCGCAGGAGGTGTATTTCAGGATGTCTCGTCGGGTGAATAGCGGAGTGATGGTGTTGCAAAGTCTGGTAAACATGGTGGTCTTCCTGATTCAGACGGACATGAGTGTCCGTCCTGCGGTTGGGGCTGTGGTGTATTTGTTACTGTGCTCAATCCAGGCTGCGGAACTCCGCGCTGGCGATCAATCCGCGAGCGACGCTGGTCCAGCCAGTTATCGGGTCTTTCTTGTAACGAACGAGCAGTTTTCTGGCGGCACTGATTTCGTCTTTCACCGGCGGTCTGCCCAATGCGATCCAATACAGTTCGGCCAACTGGTCGGAGATATCATCGAGTTCCAGTTTGGGTGTCGGCTCAGGAGCGTCTCGAAGCGGGTTCCCGTACCTGCGGTTCGACGACGTCCGGGCCGGAGTTTTCGGCGGGGAATAGGTCTTTCCAACAACCCGCTCGGCCAGTGCCCGGGCCTGTGTCGCCGCGAAATCACTGTTGAGCATGAAAAGGGTCTGGCCGGGAACGTTAGTGGATTGCCTTGCACCCTGAACCATCGAGCCGTCGGGGAAATCAAATGCGGCCAGGAATTCCGGTTCCGCATTGCGGCCCGTCGCCATATACACTGATCGTACGAGGCTGGTTGCCTTGATAATCCGGTCCTCTGAAACAGCACTCCTTCGCGGGCCCCCCAACAGCCCATCCCCGGCACGACCGATGATTGAAGCTTCAGGACGTTTCAAATCCAATGTCCCGGCAGCCGTCAGGATCGAATCGCGAATCGCTTCGGCATCCAGTCGTCGAGGACCATGCCGCCACAGCAATTCATTTTCCGGATCGGCCAGGAACTGTTGTTCGCTGTACTGGCTGGAAAGCCGATAGATGCGGCTGAGCACAATTTCACGAACCAGCGATTTGGTGGACCAGCCATTCTTGGTGTAACGGCGGGCCAGCCAGTCGAGTAATTCGGGATGAGTTGGTTCGTTCCCCGAATTTCCAAAATTGTCAACGCTGGTCACAATTCCCGCTCCAAGCAACCAGTGCCAAATGCGATTGACCATAACTCGCGAGGTTAGCGGATGGGCCGGATCGGTCATCCATTCAGCCAGTTCTTTGCGCCCGCTGGCCGAACGCGGGATGTTGGGTGAGTCAATCCCGTCAAACAATTTTGGAATCCCCCGTGGAACCCGATCGCCCGGTTGGTCAACTTCGCCGCGAATGAAAAGCGGGCTGTCCGTGATGCTCACAAAACCACTGTTGCGCCGTGGTCCCTGGGCTGCTCCCTGGCCACGTTGACGAAATGATTGATTGTTCGTGGATGTCCGGGGCTTGTCGACAACGCCCATCGCCATCGGCTTGGCGGTCCCGTCGGGCCCATAGCTCGTTAACTCGGTTCGCAACGCACTGGCCTGAGTCGTGATTCTGACCAGATTGAAATTGTCGTCATTATTGTTGCCGTTTCGACGGTCACGCGCCCGTTCGGCCACCAGGCCTGCAAGTTCGTTCTCCAAATCCGCAAGCTGTTTTTGTTTCTTTTCATATTCGGACTTTGACAACTTTGGCAGAATACTCTTGCCCGAATCAGCAGGCAACTCAACCAGCGAACCAGCGTTCCGGCCCCCAACAGCTCCGCCGGTTCCGTACCGCGTGTCTGTCGAAAGAAAAATCCCGGCGAAGGCTGTGTATTCGGTTTGCGAAATCGGATCAAACTTGTGGTCATGGCAGCGGGCGCAGGCCACGGTCAATCCCATCACACTTTGGGTCACCGTGTCGATCTGTTCGTCCGCCTGATCCACTACAAACTGTTTGGCGTTCTGTTCATTCAAAGACCTGGGACCAATTGCCAGGAATCCTGTGGCGATCAAATGACGGGTTTTTTCGGAGTCGTCTGCGGCGGGAAGCAAGTCCCCCGCAATTTGTTCGCGAATGAACTGGTCGTAAGGCATGTCGGCATTGAACGCATCAATAATGTAATCCCGAAATTGCCAGGCGAACGGGTACAAAACATTGACGTCTTTGCCAGACGATTCGGAGTAGCGGGCGACATCCATCCAGTGTCGGCCCCATTGTTCGCCGTACTGCGGGCTGGCGAGCAGTTCATCGACTACGGCGGCGTACAATGCATCGCGGCGGGAGTCACTCGCCGCAGCTTCCCACTCGACAGCGAATTTTTGGGCCTTGGCCGGATCAGGCGGCAGGCCGGTCAAATCAAAAGTGACACGGCGAAGCAACGCCAACGGATCGGCATCCGCGACGGGCTGGATTCCTTGGGCTTCCAGCGAGTAGAGTATGAAACGGTCGATATCCGATTTGGGCCACGCCGAGTTTTTTGGCTGTGGTGGCACAACAGATTTGACGGGCTGAAAAGCCCACCACTGTTTGGTTTCATCACCGGCCCCACTATCAGGAACATAGGCTGCACCGTC
>JAYVKA010000361.1:0-11013 GCA_043768885.1 Planctomycetota bacterium | reverse complement strand
TCTTGCGCTGCTTGTTGGCCATCGTGGCACTCCAAAGGTTCGGCTTCCAAGCCTACAATCTTAGAGGTTCGCGCGCCCGTCAACCGTGGGCCACCTCACTCCTGTCAAATAGGCATTATGTACCAACACCCCACCCTCACCAACATAGTAGACGTGGTCAAGGGCGACTTCGAAGTTGTAGACGGTTTCTGGACCGGCGCGAGGTGTAATGCTGGTCAGCCGGAAGTGCTGGCTGTCGATGCCGATGACTTGCTCTTGGGGGAGTAGTTCACCAGCAGGAATAAAATCTTCGCGATCCACGCTCCAGAATGGATGCGCTACGGTAACGCCGAGCGAGAGACTGGAGGCGGAAGGCTGGTGGGTAGTAGGGTCCGCCGTGCGGACCTGCAATGGATCGTTGAATGTGTTGGTCCGCACAGCGGACCCTACGGCTGATGAAAACTTCAAATCCAACACTTCTGCTGATGCGTGTTTGAATGTCGCGGTGACGATTCGGCCGGGACCGGATTTGATCGTTGGGCAGGATTCGATTGCCGTTACTGTTGCCAGTCCAACCGCTCCCAATTCCGGCATCTCCAGCCAGATTTGGGAACCGGTTGTTTCGCCTGAGAGAACCGCCTCGACCGCTTCGCACCACAACAAATCGGCTTCGGCCTGTTCCACGACCGCAGATTTAAACTCTGAAAATGCAATTCCAACCAAGCCGCGAAGTGGGTCAGTCGAGTGAAAATATTGAATCGGAGTGGCAAATTCTGTCGCAAATGACAGCGCCTCTAGGACTTCAGCCTGCGGATCGAACCGGGCCAAAGCTTCAAGAGTCTCGACCGCAGATGAAAAACCGATTGGCGCAGATGATTCTTCTTCGGCCAATTGCCACTGGGCCAGCATCGCCAACAACACTGTCGATTGCTGTTGCTCGACCAGCCAATCTGCTGGCCGCAACAGTGTGACTTCCAAATCACCCGTTCGGTCTTCCTTCTCAACCTGCAACCGGAATGTTCGCCAGGTTTTGGGATCGGGATTCCCGAAGGCCGTTTCACTCTGTGCCTCTGTGACTCCGTGTGAGACCGATCCTTTTTGGTCCAAGTCCCTCGCTGACGCGTCGGGTTGCGATTGAATTCCCTGGGGGTTCAACGCCGGAACCCGCATTCCAACCCGGATTTCTTCGATGTTGAGCGTTTTCAGTCGCCAGTCGGGATTCTGGGCTGGATTGAAAACCGACAGGGGAATGTTGTTTACTGTAGAGGGAGGCAAGGGATTCGCGTCACCCGCTCTCCCGGAATCAACGTACGACACGGGTACGAGATTGGAATCACTTTCCGCCGCGCCAGTCGACCGAGCGGCTGGGCTCCGCTGCAATCCACTTATTCCGGCATTCTGGCCGGGGCCAAACTGGCTCCATGCAAGCCAAACAAAAGTTGCTGCAACTGCTGCCAATGTCATCAACCGGACCCCATCGGGCAACGATTCCCACATGCGATGGATCGAACGCCAAATTCCGCTACGCTCATCGTGGGCAACGGTCGGGCAAGCCGAACTCGGATTGATGGAAGAGGGGAGACCTTCGGTCGAGGAGGTGTATGGAGTCGGCAAACCCGCACCCGGAGAATGCGCGGAACCTGGTCCTGGAACCTGGCGGATTTTCAGGCCTGCCAGATTGTTTTCGTCCGAACGGAATCCGGCTGCCGGGCCAGACTGTAATCCCGAAACAATGCGGATGGGAATTCCCGCAACAGTGTTCGTCATAGGCTTGACGCTGTCAGGTTTCCGCAAAGACTTCCGATTTGCCCCTTTTCGGTTGGCGATCCTGTGACCTTGCAAGTCTTGTATTGCAGGACCGGCGGCCGAAAACGCGGGTCCAGTCACCAGCGAATTCATCGATGCCGAGAAATTCATCGGAACCGGATCGTCGTGCAACGAATCGGAATCAGGCGTTACATCCGCCAGTGACTCGTCGGCCGTTGGTTCCGATGCCATTACGACCGGAAACCGGTTGGCAAGTGCGATTTCCAGTTCACCGGCAAATGCACGGCTTTCGTCGTTCACTTCCTGACCGGCAGGGATGAACTGATCAAGCGTTGCAACCGTGGTTACGTCACGATCCATCAATCGATCGTCTTCTTCCAGACGGTCGGTCACTGTAACCAAAAACTCCCGCCCGTCCCTGGTGACGGAATGCCGAAGAACCACGCGGCAGTTTTCGTCGTCTGAATCGACTTCATTTCCGGATGGCAATGACGAAGCATTATCAATCCGCACACGTCGGCGGGTGCGAAGGGTCTTTTCGTCTTTCAGGCCAACAACAATTGCGGCCCCACCAGCCGAAAGAGCCAACCAGAACCCAATCCGGCTGCGCTGGGAAGGAGGCAGTGCCCAAGGGAGCGATGTGCACCGATCCAATGCTCTTTCGAATAGGTCTACATCCTTCATGTTTTCACGAAACCAAATTGACAATGTCATTGAATTTCTGAAGGCTCAAGCTAAACATTCTTCAAAAAGGCCACAAGCCGAACCCAGGAACCCCAGGAACCTCAGCTACCCGGTACCGTACGATCGTCGATCCCAGTTAAACGGCATCACCAAGATTGAATGAAACCCCAGGCATGCGTTAGCGAGGTAACGTGGAACTCCGGCAAGGAAGGTCGCGAAATTCCTGGGGACGCCGGGATTCGCAATCGGTGCGCGGCAATGATTCAAGTGGCGATTGGCCACCGCGGTTTCGTCGCAAACATTGATATTGATCGGGTTCCTCTGCCCGAAATTCACAATTGGCAAGAAATCGCGGGAATCATCGGGACTTTTCTGCGTCAGGTATTACACATGCCGTGCCAGTTAATGTAAATTGGCGTCGATTCCTGGGGAAAGTTCCAGGGTAGCGTCGCACAGGTTGCGACGTGCAGGGAGGCGAATGGGGGCAAACCAGCCGAATTGGTCCCCAAAACCCTTGCCGAAATCCGAATTTACAGCCAGCCGAAAATGGCCCTTCGCCGCTGGTTTCGAATGATCCGGGCCGAACCCGTTTGGGAGACTTTATGACAGACCAGTCGATGGCCGCAGGTGATCTCGAAGCGCTGAAACAACTCGGGGCGGCGTGGAAACAGATTCGTACCGAGCTTGCACGCGTGATCGTTGGCCAAAACGAAGTGGTCGAGCAGCTGCTGATCGCGATTTTCTCGGAAGGCCATTGCCTGCTGGAAGGGGTCCCCGGCCTGGCCAAAACGCTGATGGTCAGCACATTGGCAAAGACGTTGCACCTGGACTTCAACCGCATCCAGTTTACCCCTGACCTGATGCCCAGCGACATCGTTGGAACCGAGGTGATTCAGGAAGACAAGTCGACAGGTACTCGCGAGTTTCGATTTCTGCCGGGACCGGTGTTTGCCAACATAATTCTGGCTGACGAAGTAAACAGGACCCCGCCCAAGACCCAGGCTGCGCTGTTAGAGGCGATGCAGGAAAAACAGGTCACGACCGGAGGCCAGCGTCGTCCGTTGCCTCAACCGTTCTTTGTGCTTGCCACGCAAAACCCGATTGAGCAGGAAGGGACCTATACATTGCCGGAAGCCCAGCAGGACCGGTTCATGTTCAAGGTCTATGTCGATTACCCGTCGTACGACGAAGAGTACGTGATTGCCGACGTGACGACTGGCGAAGGCCTGGCACAAGTCAAGCAGGTTTTGGACGCCAAAGACATTATCCGGATGCAGCAACTGGTTCGTCGAGTTCCGGCTGCCCCCCATTTGATTCATTACGCATTGCGAATGGTTCGTGCGACCCGCGTGCTGGAAGCCGATTGTCCCGAGTTTGTTAAAGAGCACGTGAGCTGGGGATCCGGTCCGCGTGGTGTCCAGTATTTGTTGCTGGGTGCCAAAGCGCGAGCAGCGATCAACGGCCGGACCTTTGCAACCACGGATGACGTGCGGGCGGTTGCCAAGCCTGTTTTGCGTCACCGGATCATTACCAGCTTTACAGCTGAATCCAGTGGCATCACTTCGGACAAAGTCGTCGAGCATTTGCTGAAGACCTTGCCGGATCGAATGGATGGTGATGTCGTGGCTCCGGAACTTGTTCCGGCATTTGCATAACCCGCCCCTGGCAGACTTTCGATGAACAAGAAGCCGGCGGCTGATTCCCGCGCCCCAAAATACCTGGACGGAAAAACGCTTGACAAGATCAAGCGTATTGATGTCCGCGCGCGGGCTGTCGTCGAAGGGTTCATCACGGGCAACCACCGCAGTCCTTACAACGGGTTTGCCGTCGAGTTTGCTTCGCATCGCGAATACACGCCGGGGGATGATCTTCGGCATATCGACTGGAAGGTCTGGTCCCGAACGGACCGGCTGTATATCAAGCAGTACGAGGAAGAAACCAACCTCAATTGCCACTTGTTGGTCGATCGTTCCAAATCGATGCGGTACGGTGAGCATTTGGGCTGGAGCAAGTTCGACCATGCGGCCACGACTGCGGCCAGTCTGGCCTGGCTGATGCAACAACAGCAAGATGCGATTGGATTGACACTGTTCAGCAACCAGTTGGACCGGTCGATGCGCCCCAGCACAAACCAAATGCATTTGAAGCAGTTGTTGCACGAACTGGAACAGACCGAATGCGACTCGCAAACTGATCTTTCGTCGGCACTGGTTACAATAGCCAACCAGTTTCGGCAGCGGGGAATGGTGATGCTGGTTAGCGACTTGCTATTGGGACTGGATGATTTCAAACGGGCGATCGAGCAGTTTCGGCTGCGGAAACACGACATGATCGTTTTTCATGTGATGCACGGGGACGAACTCGATTTTCCATTCCAGGACAACACGATGTTTCGCGGGCTGGAACAGGACGTTCAGTTACTGGCCGAACCACGGGCGCTGCGACGCAGTTACCTGGAAGCGATGAATCGCCATTTGGAAGGGTGCAAGAAAACCTGCGCTGCGGCCGGAGTCGATTACGTTTTGATGGACACAACCAAACCCCTGGACGTGGCTTTGGCAAGTTATCTCAACTGGCGATCGAGAACACGTCGGCAAAATGGTGCGCGAAAATAGAAACGGGATGTGTACGACATTGCTCGATGGACAGGTAGTGATTAAATGGCTATCTCCAAAGGGGGCAGACCCTTTGAAAACCAGAGAGGGTCAGACCCCATTGGGGATCAGCTCTAACAGACAAGTTCGATAACCGGGATTCAAGATGGGCTTTTTCAGTTGGATGATGCACCCTGCGATGCTTGCTGCGGGAACCGCAGCGGTATCGTTGCCGATCATCATTCACTTGTTGAACCGCCGACGGTTTCGCACGGTCCAATGGGCAGCGATGGATTTCCTGCTGGAGGCCGACCGCAAGAATCGCCGCCGGGTACAGCTGGAACATTTGATCCTGTTGTTGCTGCGGTGTTTGGCAGTATTGTTGCTTGGGATCATGTTGGCCCGCCCGTTCATGCCGGGCATGCTCGCCAGTATCCTGCAACAAAAGCAGCAGGTCGAACGGGTAGTGTTGCTGGACGATTCGTTCAGCCAGCTGGCACCGCGCGGCGAAGTGTCGGGGTTCGAAGCGGCCAGGCAGTCGCTCGTTCAAATGCTGGAACGATCCGCCGCATCGGCTGATACGGATAACTGGATTACCCTGTTTTTGACCAGCCAGCCGGACCAGCCGTTGATCGCCTGGGAGCCGGTGACGGTCGCGACCGTTTCGACCTTGATGGAGCAGATCAATTCTCTCGAGTGCACGCAACAATCGGCAAACTATTCCAAGTCACTTGGCGAACTGGCCCGGTACATGACCAGTCAGCGAGAGGGAACGGGCCGGGCCGCTTACATCTACAGTGACCTTCGGCAGCACGATTGGTCGTTGGCAACCGAGGGTGCGAACGCCGATTCGATTCGTGCCAGCATCGATGAGATCAAGCGGCTGGCAAACAAATCGGTCGTGGTCGATACAGGTGGAAGCAACGACGGCAATCTGGCAATCTTTGATGTCCGCTCCGAAGACTTGCCCGTCGCCAACCGTATTCTTCGCGTCGATGTGAGTGTCACGAATTTCGGAACGGCGACTGCGACTGACGTTCCTGTCCTTCTTGAGATTGATGGCCAAACCCCTTTGCGTGACACGATCCCCGAGATCGGCCCCGGCAAAACGGAAGTGCTGGCGTTTCGGCATTTGTTCCAGTCGATTGGTGACCGCACCAAACAGCTGACCGTTGCGGAAGAACAAATCACCGGGACAGCCGGCCCTTCGGGTATCCGCAACCATCGAATTCAGGCGTCTTTGGACCGGTCGTCGATGTCGGAAGCGGTGGCCGCGCTGGATGTGTTGAATTTGGACAGTCAAAAGCAATTGGCCATTCGACTGTTGGACGGTATTCCGGTGTTGCTGGTTGACGGTGATCCTTCGCCGATGCCGGAGCGAAGTGAGACTCATTATCTTCGAAGCCTGAACGTCTTCGGTACCGGACTGGTAACGAAGGTCGTAACGCCTGCCGATTTGGAAACGGTCAGCCTGTCTGACTATCGCGTGATCTTTCTTTGTAACGTCGATGAGATTTCCGAAGATCGGGGCTCGACGCTCCTCCAATGGGTGGAGGACGGTGGCGCGGTCGTATTCATGCCGGGAAACCAGGTGCGTGCCGAAATTTTTAACCAGACTTTTTATCGCGACGGAACCGGACTGTCGCCGGTTGCGCTGGACCGCATCGATGGCGATCCATCGATGGATACCTGGGTTAATTTCGAGCCCGATTCGCAGATTCATCCGGCCCTTAGAACGATATTGTCCAGTGACGCGACGGGGCTGACGCGGGTGGACATATTCAGCTGGTGGCGAACGATGCCTCTCGCTTCAACAGCGCAGGCCGGTTCGACGACGGCGATTCGATTGAGCGATGCATCCAATTCGCCGGCGATGATCGACCGGTCTTTGGGAGCGGGGCGAGTCATCTTCTTTAACATTCCTGCCGATGGTGACTGGACAATGTGGCCGGCAGTGACCGGTGCATGGGTGCCAGTGATGTTGGACCTGGTCGATTACCTGGCGGGGTCAGTGGTGGATTCGGCGGATATTCGTATTGGAGACATCATCCAGTGGCCGGTCGATTTGACGGTTTATCAAAGCCGTGTTGCCTTGCGCGATCCCCAACAGGAAAAGACTGAGACCGTTGCGCGGTCGGACGGCCCCAGCGGCGAAGCGAGAGATACCGTTTTGGCCGGAGCTTCGTTTGAAGAAATTTCGAGTTCGGGATTTTACGAAATGGTACTCGAAAGAATCGATGGCAAAAACGAAACCGTATTGTTCGCTGCCGGATTGCCTCGCGACGAAAGCCGGTTGAAACGGGCGAACACCGAAGACTTGCAGCGTACAATGTTCGGTGACGACATGCAGATTGTCCAACCGGAGAGTCTGGTCGACAACAATGTCGAAGGGGCAAGTGCAGAGATTTGGCCGCAGGTTGTCTGGGCGATTTTGGCGATCCTCGCGATCGAACAGTTTTTGGCCTGGTGGTTTGGTCGTCGTCGGGAAATGCCGGCGGCGGGAGGTGCATGATGCAAATTTCAAAAACAAATTCTGGCTACCACACGCGATTGCTTATCTGCATTGGGTTTGTCGCGTCGATGGGGATGGGTGCGGAAAACTGTTTGCGAGGTCAGGAACTGCGGCCCGCTATTCAGGTGCAGGGCGGATTCAGGGTCGTACGTCATAATGTTTTGATCAACGACCTTCTTGGCGTGCAACAACCCGGACTGGTCGGGCAGGAAGGTGAGTTTGCTTTGGGGGCGACCCTTAAGACCGATCCGGATCTTGAGTCGATTCTGGAAACGGCGGCCCGGTATCAGGCCGACGGCAATTGGGATGTTGCGAGCCAGCTTTGGCAGGCAGTCCTGGAACGGAGCAACGACACGCTTGTTTCGACCGATGGCAAGACCTATCGATCGATGATGGAGCAGGTCGAGCGAATTCTGGCGACACTGCCGGCAGAAGGGCTGGCCGTTTATCGAATCAACGCTGATGCAAATTCGCGGGAAATCCTGGCGAGAGCTGATGACGAGTGGAACCAGCAGGCGTTGAGCGAAATTACCGTGCGATATTTCCCCAGCAGCATTGGGGACGAAGCGGCGTTTCGGCTGGCGTGTTTGTTGATGGACCAGCATGAGTTTGTTGGGGCACAGCGAATCCTTGAAAAAATTCTTTATCTACATCCTGACCCGAATGTGGATCCGGTGGCCGTCGTGACACGATTGGCTCTTTGCAGTTTTGTTAACGGCAACGCTGATCTGGCTGGTAAATTGTTGGCGGCAAATCCGGTTGCCGCATCATCGATGGCCGGAAAGGCGGTTTTCGGATTGCTTTCGGGTTCCGAAGAAGGAAGTCGGGCCGCGCTGATGCAGATGACGGGGAACAGTTTTTCCGGGCTGCGGGTTCAACCTTCGTTGCCCGAGCCTGCCCTCCAAAAGGATCTGGTCGCGACCTGGCAGTTTTGTGTTGATCCGGCCAGCAGCTACAACAAAAAGGACGTAGCCGGCCGAATCACGTTGGCAAAACCGGACGCGCCTGCGGAGTTCGCCGCCAAAAATGCCAATTCGCTGGAACAGAGTTTTCACAAAGACTGGTGGAAAAACAATTGGCGACCGACGGGGCAGGCATTGTTCCACAATGGGCAAATCATCGTCAAGTCGCCGGCGAATCTAATGGCCTGGTCGATCGAGCCTGGATTTGATCCGGCTTGGGTAAGCGCGTGGCTGAACAAATTCGAACCAGACGTGACGTTGATGACAATACGGGCTGCACAAGGCGGAAAAGTTCGTGACGTCATCGCCAACCAACGTGGGCAAATGCTGGAACAGCCAGGCGATGAAATTTCACTCCAGCTTTTTTCCGACGATGTGCATGCGACCACCTGCGTTTCCCATAACCGGATTTATTCCATCGAGGGACCGAGTTACAGCGTTTCCTCCACCCCCAGGGGCCAGAATATCAGGAACCAGGGTTTTCAGTGGGGTGTGCATACCAACCGGACCAGAAACAACTGGCTCGCATGCTATGACGCAACGACCGGGCTGGCGTTGTGGAAAATCCCGGAGGCTGAAAAGAAGGTAACCGGCAACCGGAATCCGGTCCCTGAAAATGCCGGGCCAGCCGAACAGACTGAGAAGGAATTTACGGGAGGCGGATTCATGGGAGCACCGATCGTCGCCGGATCGATGGTGTTCGCACCGGTCAATCATGGAGGTGCGATCTACGCCTACTGTTTTGACGCGGATCGAAATGGCCAACTCGTTTGGAAAACCTATCTGTGCGACGAGCCGGAATCGGGTGCCCGAACATGGACTCCGATTACCATAACGTCCGACGGTAGCGATTTGTTTGTCGGCAGCGGAATGGGAGTCGTGTTTTGTCTGGACAGGGCAACAGGAAATGTTCGTTTCGGCCAGCGTTACGTGCGGGATGGCAGCCAAAACGTGATGGCGATGCGAAACAACTTTCAGCCCAATAGCCTGAATTTCGAAGGCTGGGATGAGGACCTGATTATTCCGTGGGGCGGCGAGATGATTTGCTTGCCGTCCGATGCGTCGGTTGTATTTTCCATCGATCGTCGATCGGGAGATGTTTTGTGGTCGGCCGGTTCCAAACCGCTGGGAGAGCCGCTGACCTATGTGTTGGGGATTCACAACCGCGTGCTTTATGCCGCTGGAAAATCGACGATCGTGGCATTTGATCTGGATGGCCAGGGAAGAATGCTTTGGGGTGGCGAGCCGATGTTTGGCAACGGCGTCTCCTATGGACGGGGAATCTTGACAAATGACGGTATATACATGCCGGTTGGAAGTTCGGTTTGGAAGTATGCTTTGGAACCCGATTCCAGTTCGCCTCTCCCCGTCGCCCAGTCGTCGGTCAACCTTGGGATGAATTCACCTGTTGGAAACCTGACAAGCGATGGTCAGCATTTGTGGGTTCAGAACGGCAACCGTTTGTTCCGGCTGGAACCCGTCGCGGATGGGGAGCGGGCCAGGACTTCGGCAACGGAGCCGGGACCACATCAGGATTCAACGGTGAGCAGTCTTTTGCGAACGGAAACGGATTGATGAATTTGCTGGTCGCACAATCCGGGTTATGGCATTGGTTAACAACCAACGAACGACAGGGCGAGGGAGAGTTGCGTTTTCAATGGGCGGCGCTGCCGGAATCCTGGGGTGTATTTGTATGGCTGCTGCTGGCCGGAATTGTGGCCTTCGGAATCGTCTGGATGTACGTTCGCGAAGCGGGCAGCACATCGGCCAGGGGCAGGGCAATTCTGACCGGATTGAGATTGACGACGGTATTTTTGCTGATTCTGTTGCTGTTCAAGCCATCGGTGTTTTACCAACAGGTCAGCATCGTTCGGCCAGCGATTGCGGTCCTTCGGGACAACTCGATTTCGCTTGTTCGCGGGGACCAATACAAAGACGCCGATACGGCAAAGCGTTTGGCTGAGGTCTCCGGTTTTGGCCAGGATCGAATTGCTGCGGGGGAAATTTCCCGCCAGCAACTGGTTGATCGGCTGACCGGTTCCGGAAATCCGGAGTTGCTCAGGAAGATTCGGCTGAAGGCCAATTTGAACGTCCGGGATTTTTCCGTTAACACGACCAAAGCCGGGTCGATGATGACGATCTTTGAGAAAGCCATTTCCCAATCTGCGGCGGAAGATCCGGCTCCCGATGCAGCATCCAGTATCGCCCCATTGGCTTGCAACGGCGCGGGGACTGATTTGTGGCAGGCGTTACGCGATGCACTTGACTCTGGCGATCAATTGGCCGGAATCGTTATCGTCAGCGACGGCCAGCATAACGGCAGCGAAGATCCCCGCGTCATGGCCAAACGGGCCGGAGAACTGGAGATTCCTGTTTTCACAATCGGTGTGGGTGATCCAAACCCGCGAAGGAATTTTTCGGTCGAAGAAGTTTTTGTTCGCAGCCAGGTCTATCCGGGCGAGTCGTTTGAGATCGAATCACTGGTTCAGGCCAACTTGCCGGAGAATGATTCCGC
>JAYVKA010000360.1:0-4019 GCA_043768885.1 Planctomycetota bacterium | reverse complement strand
GCGTTTTTGGAAAATCGCTCGCGGTCGACAGTCAACGCAACGTGTTTGCCGTCGGCAATTTTAGCGGTAGCGCCGATTTCCGGCCGGGGCCGGGATCGTTTGGACTGACAGCAACGGGCACAACCGACGGCTTCATTGTCAAACTAACGCAGGATTTCATCCTCTCAACACCGCAAACCGGCGCGGGGGACTGGGTCGTGCGGCTCAACGGCGCGTTTGTTGAAATTTACGACGACAATCTGAATTCAGTTGTCGATCAGCGGCGACTCGACGGCATTCTCGGCGTGGAAGTCAACGGTGCCGAGAATTTTGCAGACAAGGTCACAGTCGATTTTGCTTTCGGGGGATATTTTTCGCTGCGGAACGGGATTCGGTTTCTGGGTGGAGCGGGAGCCGTGACGGATATCTTTCACGTTCTGGGAACAGGCTTTGAAGAATTGACATGGAAACCAGCCTCGACTGCAGGCGGATTCAGCAAGTTGATGTCCGCCGGACGTTCGCTGGATGTAACGGGTGCCGAATCCGTCGTTGTGGACAACCTTGGACGCCTGGACGTCGTCACGCAGAACAGCCAGGACGCACTGACAATCAGTTCGGCCACCGGCATTGCCGGTGCAGCTGCGACGCGTCTTAACGGCACTAGTGGCGGCGTGGCTTTGGTGCAGCTTGCCTGGAGCAACACGAATTCAATCGTGATCGATACGGGCAGCAAAGATGTCGTCGGGGCAAACTCCAATGACACTGTCACGATCAACTCCGGCGCACTACAGGCCGACGGAATGCGTAACCTTACTTTTATTACAGGCCGCGGCGCAGATATCCTGAACGTCAACTCAGCCGATCTGGGATTGCCAGCTACCAGCGGTTCGTTCCTGTTCCTCGGTGGAGCGGGTGTTGATCGGATAGCGGTTACTGGCGACGCCGATTGGCAGCTCAATGATTTCAGTGTCACCAGTAGTGCCGGCGGACGGATTGATTTTGAAGACGTCAACCGGGCGACCATCATTGGCGGCAACTCCAACAATGTCATCACGGGCGTTGGTTTCTCGGGCCAGATGATTTTGCTGGGTGTGGGCGGCAACGACACGCTCTGGGGAGGGTCGCGAAACGACACGATCTCGGGCGGCGATGGCAATGACTGGATATTTGGTGGTGACGGTGACGATTCGCTTGATGGTCAAGCCAACAATGACTGGTTGTATGGGGGCTCTGGCAATGACGTGCTGACTGGTGGCAACGACAATGATTGGCTGTTCGGTGGCGATGGAGATGATTCGCTGCTGGGCGGGTTGGGGATCGATATTCTTGCTGGCCAAATCGGAAATGACACGCTCGACGGCCAGGGGGGACTGGATTTGTACTGGTTCGAAGGGACCAACAATGCCGAGGTGTTGAATCTTCAGGTTGTTAGCGCCACCGGTTCCAATTTTGTCCGTCGTCCACGGGGACTGGGAGTGGAACTGGAACGCGACACGATTGTCCGGGATGCCAGTGACCAGTTTCTGATTCAGGCCCTCGATGGCGACGACCTGATCACAATCGATCTCACCTTCGCGAACATCGGCTCGATCGATGGCGGCAATGGTACCGACACAAGCACGGCACCGGCGGCCTGGTCCAAAATCAGTTGTTAATTTTCAACCGCAAACCATCCTTTTCAAAAGCGGCGAGTTGAAATGGATGGCAATCGCGAAATTCGAAGCCGGGCCCCTGACAGAAAATACCATGAGGGGATTGGCAGACATTCTTTGCGAAACGAATTGGCCGTCCCTGACAAAGCCGGTTTTGAAATTGCCGTTTCTTTGGGCGACTGGATCAGTAAAGGTTCACCCGGCGACTTTGAACCGATTGACGTTTTTCAATTCACGACAGATCACCGGGCCGGTTATGACTGGTGGTCTTTGCAGCCGACGTGGCGTCCAGTTGTTCCTTCAGTGACCAACCCGAATCGCGTTAAGACTCCGATCGACGCCTTTGTAATTGATAAATTGGAGTGTCAATCACTGCGGCTTTCGCCGGTCGCCGAACCCCGTCATCAAATCCGGCGACTCTACTTTGACCTGATCGGCCTGCCGCCGCCGGCCGAAGTCGTCAGAGCCTTTGAACGGAATCCAGCAGACGATGAGTATTCGGAAATAGTCGATGGGCATTTGAGTTCACCCGCAAACTGAACCGGCTCCGGGGCGGTCCCGGATATGAAGACGTCAAAATTATCGATCAAAACAACGGGACGACCTACTATGAAAGCTTTGATCTCGATGATCCTGCCCTGAATCGCCGAACCATCTACCGCTTTACACCGCGTGGCGGAAGATCGGCTTTGCTGGACAACCTCGACTGTCCTGATCCGTCCGCAGCCACTCCACGGCGGTCGGTTACGTCCACTCCCCTTCAGGCATTGAGCCTGCTCAACAATGATTTCGTCATTCGCACTTTCAACGATTTTGGGAAACGGGCTTCCAGTCAATCAGCCGGGCCAATCGAACAGCAAATTGCGTGGATGTTTTGGGAAGTCCTGCATAGGGCAGCAACACACGAAGAAATTTCCGCCGCAAGTGAACAGGCAGGCGATCACGGATTGTCAGCTGTTGCACGTGCGCTGTTCAATAGCAACGAGTCTATGATCGTTCAGTAAGGGAAGCTTGGGCATGCAATTGTCGGTGCCAAAAGTCGTTGATATTTCCGGCGAAACAGCGGCTAGGCGGGAGTTGTATGGACTAGATCAGGAACAAACGCACGACGCCGCAATACGATGTTTGCTGGGAAGGCGGCTGCTGGAACAGGGAGTCCGGTTCGTACAGGTTTTTTCAGGCGGCCCCATTGCTGGTTCGCCCCGCTGCAGTTGGGACGCTCACGAAAATGTCCTCGAAAACCACACTGCCGAAGCCGGACGAATTGATCAACCCGTCGCCGCATTGTTGCGGGACCTAAAGCAACGGGGAATGCTCGACGACACTCTCGTTTTGTTCACAACCGAGTTTGGCCGCACGCCGTTTACCCAATCGGCGGCGGACACCGTCGGAACCGGCAGGGATCACAACCGTTACGGATTCTCGGTTTGGATGGCCGGAGCGGGCTTGAAACCTGGATTTGCCTGGGGCAATACGGACGAGATCGGTTGGAAAGCGGTTGAAAACCCTGTCACATGGCATGACTTCCACGCCACTTTGTTGCATCTGTTTGGTATCGATCACAAGCAGTTGACCTATTACCACAACGGGACACAACGTCGTTTGACAAATGTCCACGGAGAAGTGGTGCACGAAGTCTTCAGCTAGCCAATCCAGAATGGGCGGGACCCCCAAGTCAAACTGCGATTCTGTTTTGAAGCGAAGGGAGGAATTGATTCAGCGTTGCATTGGGACCAAATGTGATCCGGGCAAGGACATCGGAAAGAAATTTTGCACGAATTCCCAATCGGTAATCGTCAGCCGCATTCCAGCCGGGGTCGAAACTGTTTCATGCTTTGCGATCGGGCCGGGAGACGGAATTGGCCAAGGAGTTTCCAATTCACGTGGTGACTGCCTGGCTGGGTGTGACTGCCTGGCTGGGTATAACGCCGGCGATTGCCCTTCGGCACTTCCTGTTGACTACGGACGACGACTTTGATCGGGCCACTGTCGGCAAAGGATTGGCGAAACGGGCGGTGCCGCAAGGCCAGGAATCAACCCCTAACCACCTGCAATTGCCAGCCCGGAACCATCAAAATTCTGCGGAAAACGCCACGTTGCAGGTTGGCGCCAGATTTCCAAGCGGAGGGCATGGGACTCGAACCCACAACCGGTTACCCGGCACTTCATTTCCAATGAAGCCGCTAGCCATTCGCCTACCCTCCGAAATCGTCCCTGGCCGACCTTCCGCCCTCTTGATCGGCCAAACTGTGTTCGGCCGTTGGCGGAAATCGCTGATTCGCTCAGCGATTATAGCCTGGGACGCGCGGTCTGGCACAGGGCCACATTGTCCGGGAGCGAACCGGATGCGGCGGTCGAGCCAGGCGGGCTTTTTTTTGATTGAATAGC
>JAYVKA010000359.1:0-2143 GCA_043768885.1 Planctomycetota bacterium | reverse complement strand
GCAGTAGGGACGGCGTCGTATTTTTTCCGTCAACTGGCCACCTTCTTCGTAGCCGACATATCCTGGAGGTGCACCAATCAAACGGCTCAGGTTGTGCTTCTCCATGTACTCGCTCATGTCAATCGTGATCAGCGATTCGGCATCGCCGAACATGAACTCCGCGAGAGCCTTGGCCAGCAACGTTTTACCTACTCCGGTTGGACCAGCGAACATAAACGAACCGATCGGCCGTTTCGGATCTTTCAAACCGCTTCGGCTTCGACGGACGGCCTTGGAGATTGCCTTGACCGCCGCATCCTGGCTGATGACCGCCTTGTGCAGTTCGCCTTCCATTCGGATCAGCCGCATCGAGTCTTCGGTGCTCAGCCGCGTCAGCGGAATGCCGGTCATCTTGGAAATCACCTCGGCGATGACTTCTTCGTCGACCAGTCCGTCCACCTGCTCGGACTTTTCACGCCACTCCCGCTTGATCTGTTCTTTCTTCCGGCGAAGCTTGTCCGCCTGGTCGCGAAGTGCCGCGGCCTTTTCAAAATCCTGGTTGGCAACAGCGTCTTCCTTTTCCTTGTTCAGACGCTCGATGTCGTCGTCGATTTCTTTCAGATCGGGTGGCTTGGTCATCGAACGGAGCCGTACGCGTGCGCCAGCCTCGTCGATCACGTCGATCGCCTTGTCCGGCAGGCACCGGGCCGTGATGTAGCGGCTGCTCAAATCGACAGCCGCCTCGATGGCGTTGTCGGTAATTTGAACGCGATGGTGTTCTTCGTAACGACCTCGCAATCCTTTCAGAATCAGAGTCGTTTCGTCCTGCGATGTCGGCTCGACCAGGATTTCCTGGAATCGTCGGGCAAGCGCGCTGTCTTTCTCGATGTACTTGCGGTATTCGTCCAGCGTCGTGGCTCCGATGCACTGGATTTCGCCTCGGGCGAGGGCCGGTTTCAACACGTTGGCAGCGTCGATTGCCCCTTCGGCACCACCAGCACCAACCAGCGTATGAAGTTCGTCGATAAACAGGATCGTATTGCGATTCCGTTTGACTTCATTCATGACGGCCTTGATTCGTTCCTCGAATTGGCCGCGGTATTTGGTACCGGCAACCATCATTGCGAGGTCGAGCACGACGATTCGCTTGTCCGCCAGAATCTCTGGGACTTCGCCGTTCACCACGCGTTGGGCAAAACCCTCGACGATCGCGGTTTTTCCTACGCCGGCTTCACCCAGCAAGACCGGGTTGTTTTTTGTTCGTCGGCAAAGGACCTGCAAGGCCCGTTCGATTTCGTTTTCACGACCGATCACGGGGTCCAGTTTATCGTTGCGGGCGAGTTCAGTCAGGTCACGTCCAAAGCTGTCCAGCGCAGGAGTTTTCGACGAGCGGGCTTTTCCGGTCGGAGCCTCTCCGCCAGCAGCAGCAGCACCACCAACGCCTTCGCGACCTCCAGCACCCTCGCCTTCGCCTTCCAGCCCGTTGCCGAGCAGGTTCAGGACTTCCTCGCGAACGTCTTCCAGTTTCAGCCCCAGATTCATCAACACCTGGGCAGCGACGCCTTCATGTTCGCGCAACAAACCCAGCAACAAGTGTTCGGTGCCGACAAAGTTGTGATTCAGGTTGCGCGCCTCTTCCATCGAGTACTCAATTACCTTTTTGGCGCGGGGCGTTTGCGGCAGGCGACCCATTGTGATCATCTCGGGGCCACTCTGCACCAGCTTTTCAACTTCGAGCCGAATCTTGCGAAGATCGACGTCGAGGTTTTTCAACACATTGGCCGCGACGCCGGTCCCTTCCTTGACCAGTCCCAACAGCATGTGTTCGGTGCCGATGTATTCGTGGTTGAACCGCTGGGCTTCCTGGTTGGCCAGTTGCATGACCTTGCGGGCCCGGTCTGTAAATCGTTCGTACATGTTTCAAATCCTTCTGGGCAGGATTGACGTTGTTAATAAGTAACTGTTGTTTTCAATCTCAGGCTGCATTTCGCCGGTTCGGTTCCGGCTCCATTTCGCCCGCATCCAATCCTTTGGGCAAATCCTGTACCAAGTCCGTTTGGCCGGCATCATCCTCTTCAGACCTTGCGGCTTTGGTCAGTTCCCGCTCGCGTGCAATTTCGAACTGCCACGGTTTGGATTGATCGATCTTTTCCAACTCGTCCAG
>JAYVKA010000358.1:0-28602 GCA_043768885.1 Planctomycetota bacterium | reverse complement strand
AGATGCACCGGCGGCATAAAAACGGCTTGCTGCTGTTGCGGCGCGTTTCGGTGATTGGATTGGGCGGCGGTGTGGCTGGAACAAATTCCCAGTATCAGTCCGGTCAGCAAAAGCAGCTGGCACGCCCGCGGTGTCGAAAACTCCGGGGTTGCGTTCGACTTACAGATCTCCATCCGACCAGGATTCGGACGAGTAGTTTGGTGCTTCCTGCGTAATAGCAATGTCATGTGGATGGCTTTCCCTGACGCTGGCTGCGGAAACCTGGATGAACCGGGCGTCCTTGCGCAACTGTTCAATTGTGGAGGTGCCACAGTAGCCCATGGCAGCCCTCAGCCCTCCGACCAGCTGATAAACATAGTCGGCGAGCGCACCTTTGTGTGGAACACGACCCTCAACGCCTTCGGGAACAAGTTTGTCCGGGGAATCCGATGCCTGGCGATACCGTTCGCTGGAACCCTTTTGCATGGCACCGATCGATCCCATTCCGCGGTACGTTTTGAATGAACGCCCGTGAAACAAAATCAACTGGCCAGGACTTTCGGTTACACCGGCAAACAATCCACCGATCATCACACTGCTTGCACCGGCGGCAATAGCCTTGGCGATATCGCCTGAATAGCGAACACCACCATCAGCAATAATGGGAACCCCTGCCGCCTGGGCAGCGATCGCCGCATCATGAATTGCCGAAATCTGGGGAACTCCCACTCCGCTGACGACCCGTGTGGTGCAGATTGAGCCTGGACCGATACCGACTTTTACGGCATCCGCACCCGCATCAATCAGCGCCTGGCAGCCCGCTTCCGTAGCGACGTTCCCGGCGATTACATCGATGTCAAACCTGGCTTTGATCTCCCTGACTGTCTCGATAACGTTTTTGGAATGTCCGTGGGCACTGTCCACGACCAACACATCAACACCCTTGTCGATCAGGCTGGTCACACGTTCCATATCGTGAACGCCGACCGCCGCTCCGACTCGTAACCGTCCCTGTTTGTCTTTGCAGGCATTGGGGAACCGGTTCATCATGTCGATGTCGCGGATCGTAATCAGACCCTTCAGTCTTTTCTTTTCGTCAATCAGCAAAAGTTTCTCCACCTTTTTAGCCGTTAAAATCTTTTCAGCTTGCTCAAGCGTTACATCTCCCGTAGCCGTCACAAGATTTTCGCATGTCATCACTTCGGAAATCCGCTGGTTACGGTTTTCCAGAAACTTCAAATCGCGCCGGGTCAGGATCCCCGCTAGCGTGCCATCCGCATGCACGATCGGCACACCCGAGACGTTGTGCTGCTTCATCACGGCCTGAGCTTCACCGACGGTTGCCTCGGGAGGAAGGGTGACCGGATCAAAGATAATCCCGTTGGCACTCCGTTTGACTTTGTAGACCTCTGCGGTCTGTTCCTGGATCGAGAGGTTCTTGTGAATGATCCCCAGTCCTCCGGATTTGGCCAAGGCGATAGCCATCGCGCTTTCGGTCACCGTGTCCATCGGTGAACTGATCAAAGGGATGTTCATCTTGATCCGCCGGGTTAGCTGCGTTGCGACGTCGACCTGGGCAGGGACGATCTCGCTGTAGGCCGGGACGAGCAGCACGTCGTCGAACGTAATTGCCGTTTTGAGCAGTTTGTTGGTGTCCATTGTCTGATAGTCCAGGCGGAATTATTGTGCCGCCGGGCAAAAACGGGGAGTCGGTTGCGGAAAATTGACCCAGCATTATTGCCCCCTTGCCCAGCGTTTACAATGAGCGACATTGACGCGACCCGAAACCCAATTCCGATCAATAAGCCGATATCAGCCACAACGCGCTGGCGTTCGGTTCATTTTCTCCCGTTTCAGCCTCGAACATTTGCGGATTCATGTCAGCCGACTCTGAAAACCAGCCGCTCTCCATTTCCCAGCTCACGGCCATGTTGCGCGATTCGATGACAGAGCAGTTTGGCAACGTGGTTGTCGAAGGCGAGCTGTCGGATGTCGTTTGGGCTTCGTCTGGCCACGTTTATATGAACCTTAAAGACCCTTCGGCCCGAATCTCGGCAGTGGTTTGGCGAAGCACGGCGTCCAAACTGCGGTTCGAGTTGGAAGAAGGCCAGCAGGTAATTTGCCGGGGCGGGTTGGACGTTTACGCTCCTCGCGGAAGTTACCAGTTGATCGTCCGCTCGATTCAGCCTACGGGAACCGGTGCCCTTGAGCTCGCTTTTCAACAACTTTACAAACGGCTGAAATCCGAGGGCCTGTTCGATCCAGAGCGAAAGCGACCGATTCCTCCGATGCCAGAGCGAGTCGCTGTCGTGACCAGTCCCCAAGGCGCTGCGATTCGGGATTTTCTGGAAGTCATTACCCGCCGATGGCCATCCATTGAACTGGTCATTTTGCCGGTTCGTGTACAGGGTGAGGGGTCGGCCAATGAAATCGCCGGCGCGATTCGGGTGGCCAATGTTTTGAATCCCGTACCCGATGTAATTGTCGTTTGTCGGGGTGGAGGGAGTCTGGAAGACCTTTGGTCATTCAATGAGGAAATCGTTTGCCGGGCTGTTTTCAATTCGGCGATTCCCGTTGTCTCCGGAGTCGGTCATGAAATTGATGTAACGCTGTGTGACTTGACGGCTGACCTGCGTGCCCTTACACCGAGCGAAGCGGCCGAGCGGATCGTGCCGGACCGAAATGAACTGATTCGCCAGTTAAAGGGCGTCCGATCGCGACTGGCCAATGCACTTCTGCAACGTGTCCGTACGGCACAACAAACGCTGGATCTTCTGGCCAGCCGCCCTGCCCTGGCTGGCCCGCTGGACCGGCTGGAAAAATTTTCGAGGAAATTGGACGAATTGCGAAACGGGCTGCAGCGACCGATGGAGCGAAAAATCGAACGGTCGCGGCATGCTGCGATGGAGTTGGCGGGTCGTTTGGAATCGCTGAACCCGCTGTCCGTTTTGACACGCGGTTACAGCATCACAACCAACGAGGGCGGCCGCGTGGTTTCAAAAATCGCTGACACAAGTGACAATCAATTGTTGCAAACCCGCGTCCAGGACGGCACCATTACCAGTCGCGTTCAATCTGCTGACGCGATCGACTAAAACAAGCTTGTACAGACTTCAATCCAAACGACACAACACAATCGATGGCCAAACGAAAACAAGACACTTCTGAAACGGCTGAATCCGGCCTGAGTTTCGAGGATTCGCTGGAACAGCTTCAACAGGCGGTTCACGAACTCGAATCGGGCGGATTGACGTTGACGGACAGCCTGTCCCGATACGAATCCGGCGTTCGGCATTTGCGAAAGTGCATCAAGCTACTCGAGCAAACCGACTTGCGAATTCGACAATTGGTAGCCATCGATGAAAACGGCAATGCCCAACTCGATGATTTCGAACATTCAAGCACGGGTGATTCCAATGCCGACGAATCCGGTGAAACGTCGAATCGGGCAAGCGTCCGAAAGGGGACCGGCAAAACCGCTACCCATCGCCGAAAGAAGGCCGAAGACACCGACGAGGACTGCGACAATTTGTTCTAAACAGGTTATAACTGGAATGGTCAGCGTTTAACCTGCACAAATCGGTGCGGTTAGATGCGTGCAGCTCGATTTCTTTGCGTTTGATATGATTGATTGGTCCCGTTTCATGACATCGGCAACCCGAATGGAAACATCCGCAAAGTCGTTGCCGGAATATTTGAAACAGGAATTCCTGGCGGATCGAAAATTAATCGAAACGGAACTTGACCGGATCACGGCGCAGTTGGACGATTGTCCGGCGCGACTTGGCCAAGCCGTTCGATACGCAGTGTTGGGGCCAGGTAAACGTCTCCGGCCGTTGCTGGTACTCGCCGCGACCCGGGCCTGTGGTGGATCGATTGAACAAACACTGCCTGTCGCCTGTGCTGTTGAGTTAATTCACTCTTATTCGCTGGTTCATGACGACCTGCCCGCGATGGACGACGATGATCTTCGTCGCGGGCGGCCGACTTGTCATATCGAGTTTGACGAAGCGACCGCGATTCTGGTTGGCGATGCTCTGATTCCATTGGCCTTCGAATCAATTTCCCGCAGTTCGTTGCCCGCAGACCGAATCGTTGCCTGCGTTCGTGACTTGGCTATTGCGGCCGGTGCGCACAAGCTGGTTGGCGGACAAGCCGATGACCTTGCCGCAGAGTCCACGAACGTTGACCGGAGTGTCAAGCATCTCGAATCGATTCACATGCGCAAGACTGCGGCGTTAATTGCTGTCAGCCTGAAGCTGGGCGGGATTGCATCGGCAGCACCCGAATCACATTGCCATGCCCTGGAAGAATACGGTGTCCGGCTGGGGTTGGCCTTTCAGATCACCGACGACTTGCTGGACTTTGCTGGCGATCCGGAAACGATGGGAAAACGAAGTGCCAAAGACGACCAGCGGGGAAAATTGACCTATCCCACGCTTCTCGGACCCGAAGCAAGCCGCCAATTGGTTCAGGAAAACATTGATCGGGCGATTCGCGAACTCAAACCGTTCGGCGAATCAGCCCGGGGATTGATTGCCATTGCCTGTTCGGTGGCGGACAGAACCAGCTGAAAAAAGGGCCAGTCCAGGCAAAACAGGCAACTTTCGCCAAACCGGGCTTAAACTTTGCGACAGGAAGTTATACTGTATTGCCAGGGAACAACCTGATTCGAACAGTATTTATCGAGAACTGAATTTTTGCCATGACCAAATTGTTGCCGACAATCCAGTCTCCCATGCAACTCCATGAGATGGGTGCAGTCCAGCTGAATCAGGTGGCCGTCGAAATCCGCGAAGTGCTTTGCGGATTGATGTCCCAGCGTGCCGCCCACTTTGCCTCCAACCTGGGAGTCGTCGAGTTGTGTCTGGCGTTGCACAGCACGTTTGATTTTCGGACGGACCGGCTGGTTTGGGACACCGGGCATCAAATTTATCCGCACAAACTGGTAACCGGTCGCTACGACGAGTTTCAGACGATCCGTACCCGCGGTGGGTTGATGGGTTATCCCAATCCAAAGGAAAGCGAATACGACTTGTTCGTCACCGGTCACGCCGGTTGTAGTGTTTCCTCGATCGTCGGACTTCGCAGCGGCGACAACTTGACCGGGCGTTCCGACAACAACTGCGTCGCGGTGATCGGCGATGGTGCCTTTCCGTCCGGAATCGTTTCCGAGGCGATGAACAACGCCGGGCTACAAGCCGGTCGGCAACTTGTGATCCTGAACGACAACGGCATGTCGATTTGCCCCCGAGTCGGTGGCATCGCCCGCTACCTGGACAGGATGCGTTCGAATCCGTTTTACAAGGGCCTGAAATCCGAAGTCGCCAATCTCTTGAATCGCGTTCCCGTTTTCGGCGATCCGGTTGAGCGGTTTTTGGCGCAAGTGAAGGAAGGGGTTAAAGCCGGCATCTGCGGCGGCATGCTGTTCGAAGAGTTGGGCTTCAAATATTTTGGCCCGATCGACGGGCACAATATTCAGCTGCTGAAAAAATACCTGAAGATGTGCAAAGACATCCCCCAGCCGGTCTTGCTGCACGTCTTTACGAACAAAGGGCACGGATTCAAACCAGCGGCCAGCGACCCGGTTTACTTCCACACACCGCCGATGTTCGATCGCGAAGGGGACGAGGCGGTCATTCGCAAAAAGAGCGGGGGCAAGGCCTACACGCATCACGCCCGCGACGCGATTCAGTACCACATGCAGACCAATGACAAGGTCACCGTAATTACGGCCGCAATGTGCCAGGGAAACGGGCTGGAACCAATCCGCGACGCGTTCCCCGATCGATTCTTTGACGTCGGGATCTGTGAATCCCACGCAGTCGCTTTCGCGGCGGGGCAGGCGAAATCCGGCCTGCGCCCAATCGTCGACATCTACAGCACTTTCCTGCAGCGCAGCTATGACCAGATTTTCCAGGAAGTCTGCCTGCAAAACTTGCCCGTCACTTTCATGATGGACCGCGCCGGTTTGACTGGTCCCGATGGTCCGACGCATCACGGTACCTTTGACATTGCCTACATGCGGATTTTTCCGAACATGGTTGTCATGGCTCCGGGTGATGCCAACGACGTTGGCGCAATGCTGAAATTTTCCCTTTCGCACGATACGCCTTGTGCAATGCGATATCCCAAAGAGACCGCCGCCGAGATACCCCGCAAACTTCAGCCGGTGGAACTGGGTAAAGCCGAAATTATTTCATGGGGCACCGACGGAACGATTTTTAGTTACGGCACAATGTTATCGGCCTGCATCGAAGCCGCAGCGAAATTGCGAGAACAGGGAGTCGATGTCGGCGTTGTCAACGCCCGGTTTGCCAAACCGCTCGATCGCGGAATCCTGCAACGAGCCCTCGGCGAAACGCGTTTTGTGCTGACGGTTGAGGAAGGAATGTTGATGGGCGGATTTGGCAGCGCGGTCCTCGAAGCCGCCAGCGAACTCGGCCTCGACACCCGCCCGATCCGGCGCCTCGGAATCCCGGATCGCTTTGTTGAACACGGCGAGCGCGAAGAACTGTTCGCCGACCTCCGCCTGGACCCCGCCGGCATCGCACTCACCTGCCGCGAACTGCTGGACGAACCAGCGTTGGTGTAGTCGTAAGGAAATCCGTGAAACATCAAACGTTATTGGATGGGAGCGGGTGGCGAAGGGAATCGAACGAATTCGTCTGCTACTTCAACGGGCCAAGGCGGAACTGGACACGGCCAAAATTCCCTACGCAGTCATCGGCGCCAATGCCGTTGCCGAAAGGGTCGGCCAGGTCGATGAGGGCGCCGTCCGCTTCACTCGCGATGTCGATGTTCTGTTGCGTCGCGAAGACATGCCAGCTGCAATTCGGGCGATGACGGCCGGTGGTTTTGATTGCGAACGCGCGATGGGTGTCGAAATTTTCCCGAACGATCCGGATTCGAAACCGAGCGAAGCGGTCCTTGTGATCTTCGCTGGTGAAAAGGTGAAACAGGAACTCTACCCCGTCCCCGCGGTTACAATGTCAACTTCGCGTTCCCTGGTGCGCCCTGTTCGGTACGGCTTCCCCAGGTAATGGATTCCAAACGGACATTGGCTATGGCACCTACACGATCACCGGGCCATCGCATTTCGAAAGGGTGGAATTCGAGATCACCGACGAAGCTAAAAAATCGATCGCCAGGCATCACGAACTTCCTGCCAACGGATACCGGCGGGGCAAAGTCATCAGCGCCGTTGACCTTCAACCCGTTGTCGGTGTCAACGCCCGTTTTTGTTATCTGGACGATTCATTCCATAAAAGGGGCGAAGCGAGGGCGGAATGCAGACTATTTCAAAAGTTTCCAACGAGCAGGGTGTGGAAACATTTGATGTCGGCGATGTGACTTACGGGAAACGAATCAAGAAAGAGGAATGACCTTCAGCCTTCTCCAAAAACAGGTTTGCAATTCTTTTGCTATTCCCCAATGATGCCGATTTCGGCCATGGAGCCGAGTGGTTTTGGGCCGTGGGAATCGAGGATGCGGAGCAGGACGAATCGCGCGGCGGTCGCCGGGCATTCGATCGACTCGGGCAATTTCTGTTTCTTTAATTCTGTCTTGGCAACCGGTTCGCCGAATTTTTCGGGATCAGCACTGAGACAGAACTCGATGTTTCGCGCCGCACCGTTCCAGCCCGCATCCTGACGTCCCATGCAAACAAAACCGCGTACCATTCGTTCAGTACCAAGATCAATCACCAACTCGTGAGGCGGCTGGGCGACTGTTCCGGAAAAACGACTGTGCCAGATGGTGGTCGGGTCTCCGTCGATCGCGTTGGTCGCGAATTTTTTGTTGTCGCTGTTTTCGCTGCTGGCGCGGACGATCGTCCAGTCCTTGTTCGACAATATGCCCATCGTCGGCATCGCGGATGGCGGGCGATTCAGTTGGTCTCCAGGCTTTCCAGCGGGCCCGGGATTGTCCTGCTGCCCGGTTTTCGCGCGGCGATCGCGTTCGTGACGTGCGGTTGATGTGTAAGTCCCTTTTTCGATCGGCGTGTGTTCCTGCAGCGAGATTTCATCGAACCGCGAGACGATCGCGGGATTCCTGCTCGCCAAATCGTTGGTTTCACTCGGGTCTCGTAACAGATCGTACAATTCCCACCTGGATTCTATCCGGACGCCGCGCCAGTTGCCCATTCGAATCGCGCAATTGTTTCCTGTTTCCCAATAGAGAAACTCATGTTCCTCTTGAATGCGAATGGGCTGGTTGATTCCAAACATTGTCTCAACGATTGAAACTCCATCGACGTTGGCAGGAGTCTCGGTACCAGCCATCTCCGCAATTGTCGGTAGCATGTCAGGGAAGTATGAAATCAAATCCGTGACCCTGCCGGCTTCGATCTGGCCTGGCCAACGGGCAATGAACGGAACTCGCAAGCTACCTTCGTACAGCCCACCCTTTTTCCCACGAAACTCGACGCCCGTCACCGGGTCCTTGTTCGCCGAATGAAAACCGCGTGGATGTTCGTCGTCGGAAAAATAGTCGTTTCCGCCGTTATCGCCGCAAAAAATTACCAGAGTGTTTTCGTCGATCTTCAATTCCTTCAACAAAGCCAGGATTTCGCCAACCTGGCGGTCCAGCATGCCGACCATTGCGGCGTAACGTTTGGCTTGCTCGGGCCACGGTTTGTCTTTGTAAATCGCCCATGCCGGATCTATGTCTGGAATCTGAAACGTGCCATGCGGTGGCGTGTAAGGCAGGTAAGCGAAAAACGGCTTTTCAGCGTTCTCGCGAATGAACTCGACTGCCGCATTGTGAATTTCGTAGTGCGAATAGGTTTCTCCCGTCGGCCCCGTGTTGCCCTTCAACGGGACTTCTTCGCTGTTGCGAATCAGATAAGGCGGATAGTACGAATGGGCGTGGACCTGGTCGTAATAGCCGAAGAAAGCGTCAAAGCCATGTTTTTCGGGTACGCCAGTTGAATCGCGGCCACCGCATCCCCATTTTCCGAACCCGCCCGTTGCGTAGCCTTGTTGTTTCAGCAGCGAGGCGATCGTGACTTCGTCAGCCCGCAGCGGAGTCCCGCCGTCGTTAGCCCGCACCGACGTGTGCCCGCCGTGTTTCCCCGTCATCAGACAACATCGCGTTGGAGCACAAACAGAAGCCCCCGCGTACATGTTGCGAAACCGGATTCCGTCCGCCGCCATCCGGTCCAGATTCGGCGTGGCGATGTTTTGCCCGCCGTTGAAACCTGGTTCATAGTAGCCAAGCTCGTCCGCCATGATGAACACAATACTGGGCTTCGCTGTGGAGCCATCATCGGCCGAAAGCATTGCCATCGGAGCCAGCAAGAAAACGGTGAAAACAAAATATGGTTTCATGTCGAAAAGAGTTCCTTAAAAGTCGTGTTCTTCAATTCGAAAAAATGGGTTTGGTCGTTGATCGCTCCGCGATCAAAACGTCCCTCATCGTTTACATCGTTTTGATTGCGGAGCAATCAACGACCATCTTCCAACTCTCCGGTCACTAAACCGGTTGAAATTACTTTTTCTTGCCACCCGCCTTCCTCGCTTCCGAATCATACGTTGGATTCGGCACCGTCGGCATCGGCGCGCCGGTTTGTTGGATCCAAGCGAGCAACTCACCCAGCAGTTCATCACGTTTCGCTGTTTTGGTTCCGGCCAAATCGACCCGTTCGCCGATATCGCTCTTCAAATCGTACAACTCGACCGCATGGTTTGTATCGATGTTTTCGAAACCACCATCCAATTGCCACTCTTCGTGGTAGAGATGCAGTTTCCAGTCTCCTTTGCGAATCACACTGACCGGACGGCTGCGAAAACCGGTCTGAACATCCAACTCGCGTCCGCGATTGACGGGCGAATCGAGATAGCCCGGAAAGTGCCATAAAATTGCTGATCGTTTCAATTCGCCGCTTCCGTCCAAAAGCGGTCGCAAGTCCTCGCCATCGAGCGTTTTGCCATCGGGCAATGCCGCGCCAGCCGCTGCGAGGAACGTTGGAAAGAAATCGATATTGATCACCGGAACATCCGATTGCGATCCGGGGCGGGAGACTCCAGGCCAACGCACGATCATCGGCTCGCGGATTCCACCTTCGTAGTAACCGCCTTTGCTGCCGCGAAGTGGTTCCTGGGACGAACCCATAACCGCGCCGTTGTCGCTGGTGAAAACTACCAGCGTGTTCTTTTCGAGGCCAAGTTCTTTCAGCTTGTCCAGCAACATTCCGACACTCGCGTCGAGATCATAGATGCAGGCGGCATACATCGGTTTGCTGTTTTGCTCGCCCGGTTGTTTGGATTTGAAGTGTTCGAGCGTTTCCGGCCTTCCTTGCAACGGTGAATGGATGGCGTGATGCGAGAGATAGCAAAAGAACGGTCTGTCTTTGTGCTCGGTGATGAACTCGCATGCTTTTCGGGTCAGCGTGAATACGCCTTTCGGGTCCTCGGGGAGCCTGGACTTGTTCCCTTCGCTTCCCTCCGCAAGTTCGCCATTGCCAAGCGAATCAAAGCTGACATCGAAACCCTGTTCGGTCGGCAGCGAACCGTCTTTGCCTGCCAAATGCCATTTGCCAAAATGACCCGTCACATAGCCTGCTGCCTTCAGCGCATCGGCAATGGTCACGTTTTCTTTGGCCAGTCCCGATTTGTTCGGAATTGGGACCAGGCGCTGTGATTCTTTTGGCCCGCGTCCCGTACTGCTGACTGCAAAAACATGATGTCGGGGCGTGTAATTTCCGGAAATCAGACAAGCCCGACTGGGCGCACAATTCCCTGCCGCCGCATAGGCCGAGCTGAACATCATTCCTTCCCTGGCCAAAGCATCGATCCGCGGCGTCTCATGAAAATCGCTCCCTTGATAACCAACATCCTTCCACCCCAGGTCATCGGCAAAAATCAGAACAATGTTGGGTTGATCAGTGCTGGGTTTGGTTACGGCCACGGCCTGACCGCCAAGGAACATCGCAAACACGACGATCGTCGCAATGAAATATGGGCATTTCATACAGATTTTCAAGTCATTTCACGGATTCGTTGGATGTTTCCCGGACGGGCCCCCATTCTACTTCATGAATCGCAGATCGTCACAGTCAGGTACGGTCATTCGTAATGTGGTAAAAAAAGGCCTCGTCCAAATCCTGACCGTACTTTCAACGCACAAGGAGTTGAAACCATGCACGACCAAATCGCTGGCGTATTGCACCCAGTCTCCCAGGAATTTCGTTTCGGCAAACACTTGCGAATTCTGGCCAGTCTCGGATTGTTGAGCTGCCTGATTGTGATGTCCGAATCTTGTTCACAGGGCCAGCTTTACCGGTCCTCGATCACTGCGACTGAATTCGATTTTATTACGGAAGATGACCCGTCCGCTTTTTCCACGCTTGAGTTTCAGATGAGCGAGCGGAGTGAGATGCCCGACAAACGTGATGGCAAGAACGATTTGTTCAAGAATGCATTTGTCTTTCAGGCTGAGTTCACCGACGGGACCAACGTCCGGATTCTTGTTGACGATGCCTTTGAAAACAAAGAAGCGGCCGAAACTGAAGCAATGCGCTATGTGCATCGTTTGGGAAAACTTCCGACAATCTTGCGTTCGGGAGTGAATCGGCTGGTTGTTCATCACGGTGGCCAAGACACGTCCGCGTTCTCCGATCAAGGATTGATTGTGCTCTACGCGGACAATGCGACGAAGCGGATTTCGACACACGATCTGGAAGAAACCATTTTTCACGAATCGGTTCACGCCGCGTTGGATCAGGCTCACGCGAATTCCGAACGCTGGAAAAGGGCCCAGGCGACCGACAATGCCTTTCTGACCGTCTATGGCCAGGGCAAACCGGAGCGGGAAGACCTGGCCGAGTCGGCTCTTTTTGCCTACACGTTGTTACATCATCCGGAACGAATTCCTGAAGAGGAATCGCGGAAAATCAAAGCGACGATTCCAAACCGCATTCTGTACGTTGCGGAATTGTTGCCGCCAGATCAGCCGGTTTTTCAAGCGGTCACGGAATCGGCCGGTGCGATTTGGGATTCCGAAACCGAAAAAGTCCGCTGTGATATTCGCAAACCCGGCATATTTGCCGACCTGCTTTCGACAACTTTGTTGACTCAATTCGATGCTAACGAAAATCAAGTCAAAAAAATCACGGCTGATGCCGAGGATCGATATCAGTCGGGCGAAGAACTCTTTCTGGCGGCAATCGCGGCATTCGAAATCGATGCAAGCGAATTGAAACAGGCGTTGAAAGATAACCTGCATTGCAATTGCAAACATGACGGGGGCGACGACCAATTGGCGAAGGAATTGATTGAGAGTTGGAAGGACAATGAGTTGAGGTGTACGTGCCGGGAATGGTGAGGCGAATTGCAGTGCAAAAAAGTAACGACGATTGTGATTCATTGCCGCGAAAGAATGCTTGAATCGCAAAGAATTCAGGGGAATTTGTCCTGCCAACTCTCAGGATCTTTGTGCCTTTTCGTGGCAATTGCTTTGCATCGAGTACTGTTACGCGTCACAATGACTCCATTGTTCGACTCGCGTCATAAAGGCATTTGGTTGCAATTCAATACAGGGGCTCATGAGCGGGAATGGTTTCATTGTCGCGTTCACTCGCATCGGTGTTGGGCGAGTTGTTGCTTTGGTGATGAGTTTCGCGATCGCGTCGATACTGCCGAAGTCCACCGTTGGTTTTCAGGTGATCGGTGGCGACGGGAAATCTGCCCCGCCGACAGTTCGGATTTTTGGAGTGATCATCGATGAAAACAGCCAAGCGGCGGCTGGTGCGATCGTCTGGACGCGAGTTGCTGGCGAATTGATCGAGGCCGGATATTCGATGTAGGTTGGGCATGGCAAAAACATGGGGGGTGAAAAATGAGGACCGGAATGCGTGTCCTTCTCCCATTTTTCGCCGCAAATTCTTTTGCCAGTCCTTGGCGTCGTGCATTTAATTGTGGTTCCCCGTGACAGGGCGAACCTGTCTGGAGACACGGTAGAGGTTGGGGATGCGGTTTTGTTTGATGCGAAAGGCCGAGCCGTGGTTGCGAACTCCGCCGGTTTCATTCAGATGCAATCGCAATTCGAGCATCACGTCTCCGGATTCGATCAGTCGCACAAAGGACTCGACCAACGGTTTGCTACACCAGGTGACGGCGTAGTAATGGAACTGTTCGTCTTTGCCGGAGCCCTGGGAATGGGCGGCAACAAAAACCGCTTCGTTGTGTTTTTCGATCAGCCGCTGTTCCAGAATTTCAAAGGTCCAGAACGCGATGTCCCGATCGTTGATTTGCATCCAGACTCGCGAATTCGCATGATCGACACGAAAAGCGAAACCGTGCGAGCTCTTGTTGATCGTCACTGTTGAATACAGCGCCGTCCGTCCGTTGTCATCGACGCAACCGTATTGCTGGACTCGCTCGTTTCCAGAGAGACCGTCAGTCCATTCCGGCTCTTTTAGGAACAGATTCATTTTCTCCGAGTCGTCCATGTGCAAATCGTCATCGCGAAATGCCTTCAACTCCATCCCGAGAAAGTCACCTTTGGGCGAATTGTTTTCTTCGATATCCATCATCGTTTCCAGCGTATAGCCGATTCCTGTCGAACCCGCACGGAGAGTCGGGACAAAACCCATCGCCGAAAGCCGGTCGAACTTTTCCAGAAATGCGTCCAGTGCGCGCGATCGCCGGGACTCAGTCCTTGGTTTGCCGACGTCGCTGGTCTGATCCGGAGGAAATTGCAGTTCGGCAGTTGCCTCGGCATCGTTCAAGGTGCCTGCCGCGACAATTTCGGATTCCTTTTCCGCAGTTTGGCTGCATCCAGCCAGGGCGAGACAGCACGTTGCGACCAAACCAAAGTTTGTCAAAACCGTCGTTGTGGAAGCGAGACCTGGCAAATTGTACTTCAAGGGATTCCTTCATGCTTCGAACACGATGGCCAAGTTCATTTTTCGACCTTCCAACCGACTGGTTGAGTCCAGGCCTGTGCGGTTTGATTGGCGAATGACGGGTCGGAATGCGGTCTATCAGATGTGACGATGGCCCGGACGTAGAGCTCGTCGCCGCTGAATTGATAAACGGGATTCAGGGAGTTGTCAGTAGACAGAATTTCTCCAATTTCTGCAGAGTATCTTTGAGTCGTGTCAATCGGACTTCCTTCGGCGTCCAATCGCTGAGTGCATTCCTGGTTGTAGCCGCGTCGAGTGCCAATGAAGCGGGTTGAGTACGTAACACCTTCCTCTCCAGCGATGGTGATCGAAAGTTTTTTCTGTTCCAAATCGAAATGAACATTCTCAAGTGTCACACCGCTGGAAGCATAAAAATCGCCACGGTACATGGCCTGGATCAGGGACTCGGCCGACAGCTCTTTGCTGCGCACCATGACCCAGGCCCGGCCGGGTCGGCTGCCGGGTTCGCCATGATATTCGTGGGAATCGTCGGTGCCCAAACCGTACAGCGGTGGCGAGTCGAGTTTGTCGATCCGCAACGTGTTGACGATGTCCCAGATTTCATCGACTGAGGCGCGGGTTGTGTCGCCGAGTTGGTTGACGCCGGGGTGGCCGTTGAAGACTTCAAAGAATCGTTCGCGGATTGCCCATGCGAGATCTTCTGCCGTCACTGCCCAGCCGAAATTGGGGTGGTTCAAATGCATCAGCATTGTCCGTCCGGTCTTTCGTGACAGCTCTTCGATCGCACGCAAATTGTTGTCGATAGCCTGGCGAACGGTTTCACCTCCGGTCGGTTGTAACAGTTCAGCCAGGTTGGAAGCGTTCAGGTGAACAGGTTTCCCCCCGACCGAATCGCTGACCTCTTCGGCCTGGATCATCAGGAACTTTCCAGGCTGTTCGAATCGGCCCCGAAATTCTTCCAGCGTCTTCAGTCTCGTTTGGACAACCCCTTTTTCTTCTCCCCGGTCGATTGTTCGCGTTTCAACCCATTCCGGACCAAACAATGCCATGTAATTCTTCAGGATATTTTCGTTGCTGCGTTCAACAATTTTCGCGTGGTCCATCCATTGTTCGCCGCGGCTGAGAATATTGTGATCGGTCAGGGCAAGAAAGTTGTAACCTTGATCGGCATACCATTTCGCAATGACCTCGGGAAACTCGTCCCCGTCACTCCACAACGAGTGTGTGTGCAAGTTTCCTTTCCACCAGCGGGATTCTGGTTCCTGGGCACTGGCCGTAGGAATGGTGGAACCCGGCAGGAACAAGATCATGCAGATGCAGGAGCAACAAATGCGGATAAATGTTGTACTGACGGTCATGGTTTCAGTGTCGTAGCGGAATGAGTATCGCATGAGAAAGGATGAAGGGTTCGTTTTAGAAGCTCAATCGCGCCGAATCTGCCTGCGTTACTCTCATTTCCGCGGCCGATCGTGATTATCGGGTTCCTGGAAAATCAGAACTGCACGCAGGCATCATTGACGGAGTGCCGTTCTTTTGAGCTGGCCGCATGATTTTGAAAAGAGGTTCCCGCTAAACTTTTGGCCCCTGCAGGAACATCACTTGTTTCGGTGATTGGAATCGATGCTCGGTGCCTCCAAGTTTCTCGAACGCTTCCCGGACTTGTGTGTGCCAAACGTCGGCTGTTGTGTAGGTTGTGTTGAAAGAACGGCTGGTAAAATGTGCTACAAATGCCTCCCACGAATCGTACCGGGACCAGTTGTGATACTCGAACTGTTGCGAAGACTGAAAAACTGGCATCGCCAAATCTCGCAATGCCGTTTGAGCGGCGGCCCGAACGATGTCTTCGTCGTGAAACAGCTTCATCACCTGATTCCATGGGCAGTCCATTGGCTCAATCACATACAGAAATCCGTCTGGCTTGAGGACTCGCTGGATTTCGGCGATCACGCGTGGGTACGTTTCGGCGGGCACGTGATGCAGCGAGTAGGCGAAGAAAATACCATCGACCGTTTTGTCGTTGACCGGAAGGTGTTCTGCACCCGTTTCCATGAACTCAAGATTTGCGATCGGTGCTGATTCGCGGTTCAGCCTGGCCTGAACCGGATCAGGATCGATAGCCAGTACGTGAGCCCCGTTTTCGACCAGCGGACGTGTAAACGTCATGTCACCACATCCGGCATCAATCACATACTTGCCGCGAAGCGCGACGAACTGGTTGATGACTTCGATATTGGTCTTGCAACCGAGGTCTTTGATCAAGATTGTCTGCTCTCGTTGTTGACAAATTGGCTCCAATTTCGTTCAGGGATTTTCGCTGACGAAAGAGGCCGGGACCAGCCCGGATTGAAAAACTGAATCACAGTAAGTCAGACTTGATTCGTGAATGCCTGCGACCGCTTGACTAAAGTCTCACTCTCTCCGTCGCCGACCGAAGAACAACCAGTCCGTATTGTTCTCATGAATCAACTCGTTCCACGCCGTCACCTGTTCGACTTCCACATCATCAAAGATACCCTGCATGACTGCCAGCAGCGGCGAGTCTTCGGCATACGACCAAATACCCAACACGCCACCAGGAACGAGATGCTTCATTGCTGCCTGCAAACCTGCCCTGGAATAGAATTCACGACTCTGCTCTCCCAGGACATCTTCCGGAGAATGATCAACATCGATAATGATCAGCGCAAAAGCTTCGGTAGCGGGTTCGGCCAATCGGGCATAGATGTCGCCAGGTGAAATACTCAGGCGTTGGTCCGATTGCAAAACGTCGGACAAGGGAGTCAGCCCGTCCTGCGTCCAGCCGATAACTTCAGGCAGGAATTCGACTACTTCCACGAAACCGACTCGCGTTGATTTCAGGACCTCGGCTGCGGTGTAACCCAGTCCCAACCCGCCTACCATTACCCGCATGTCATTGCCGCAGTTCGCGTCCACGCCGACAATCGCACGGGCCAGTCCCCGGTTTGCCAATGCCCGTTCCGAATCCGTCAAAAAACTGCTCATCAGGAATTCGTGATTGAGCGTCACTTCGGTAATTATTGTCCCGGGGCGCGAAAGCATCTCCCGTCGCCTCAGGCACAAATTGCCCAGGGGAGTCGTTTGGTAATCGAGAATTTCGATCGTCATTCAGTTCTTTCAAAAAAACAGTGCCCGACAGAACAGAACGAAATCCGAAGCAACCGAATCGTACCACAATCGATGTTCGAGCACGCATTTTTGAATGATTCTGGTGGCAATTGATGTCGCTATCGAACAGGTGGCCTCCAACGACAATTGCCTGTTGAAATCCAGGCTTGACCATGGCAAGTCCCTAATTTGGCACCTTGAAAAGAAATTTTCCCGACAAGTCCAGCAAGTACCACCGATCGCAGCTACAGTGGCCTGTTTTGCCAAGCGGTTTTTCGAGAAGTTCGAAACCGTTTTTGCGATAGAGCTCGTTGGCCTGCCACATTCGGTCAAGCGTTTCCAGATAGCATTTTTGGTAGTCACGCTTGCGAGCCTCATCCATCAGCAACAAGAGCAACCGCCGGCCCAGCCCAATTCCACGTGCATCCGGCAAGAAGAACATTTTCCGCAACTCGCAGGTGAATTTGTCACCGCCCTGAAGTGGTCCAATGCCTCCACCACCAACGATTTGTTCATTTAGCTCGATCACGAAATAGCACGATCGTTTGTCCCGGTAATTGGTGACCATGTCGTCCACTTCGGGGTCGTTGATCGAGTATCCTTCGCCTACCGCTTTGAATTCGGTCAGCACATCCCGAATCACCCGGGCGATTTGAGGATTGTCCCGTTTTTTAATCGGGCGAATCAAGCAGTTGGACTGCAATCGGCTCTTACTCAAGGCATTTGCATAAAGCTGCAATCCGCGAACGACATGTTCTTGTTGTTCATCGTTCAGGTTCTGGAGGGCCCTTTCAACCTGCTCGTTGGCCAATTCCGTTGTGGTGCAAAGGGCCCGCTCGCCCCTGGGTGTCAGACTGAAGATTTTCTGGCGGCTGTCCGCCGCAGTTTTGTTGGCTTTCACCAAACCGAGCTCTATCAGTTTTTTTACGGTGCGGCTGGTGTTGGATTTGTCCAGCAACAGGTTCCCGGCCAGTTCCATCAGGCCCAGCGATTTGTGGATCGACAGCTCGAACAGGACGTGACACTGGGAAAAAGTGTAACCCGTTCCAAGATATACGCCTTTGACGACATCCAGCTCGCGGACCAGTTGCCGCGAGTGTTTGCGGATTTCATGAATAGTGGTTTGTTTGTCGCTCATGATGGTCAATGTAAACCAGATCGTTGTCATTGACAACTATAAGGCCATCGTTATGATGGGGCTTGATTCAGGAGGTTTGACCGGTTTCATCAGCGTTGCCGGAAGCCGGAGCAGTTTGCCAGACAGCCCGTTTTTTGAAGGAACCCCGATGATCCGAACCATGATTCTGTCTCTGCTGGCGTTATTGGCCCTGCCACTTGCAATTATTTTCGGCCAGAACAATCAAACCGAAACAGGATTTGAATTGAAGGAAGCGTGGGTTGGCAAGCTGCAAATGGGCATCATGGAGCCGGTCATGCAATTTCGTATCGGCACTCCTGAGTCCGGTGAGAAGGCAGCCCGTTTTGACAGCATCAGCGAAGGGCGAACCGGATTTGAAGGGAACTGGTCGATCAAGGAGGGAACGATCGAATTCGAAATACCGGTAATCAAACTGAAGTACAGCGGAAAATTGAATGAGGCCGGCGACTCGGCTGAGGGGATCTGGAGCCAGGGAGGCCGTGAAGTTCCGTTGGTACTCAAGCGTCAGTTTTCCGAATACAGTTCGGAGAATGTCTGGGCAAATCGACCGCAGCGCCCAGTGGGCCCGTTTCCATACGACGCCGAGGAGGTGACATTCAAGAACATCGTGGACGATGTTACTCTCGCAGGCACGTTGACATTGCCAAAGAAACCTGGTCGTCACCCGGTAGTGGTCTTGATCAGTGGATCGGGGCCACAGGACCGGGACGAGTCGTTGATGGAGCACAAACCGTTTCTGGTTCTGGCTGACTGTTTGACCCGGCGTGGTATCGCGGTGTTGCGTTACGATGATCGCGGTTTTGGAGAATCAACCGGCGAGTTTGGTCCTGCGACCACCGAAGATTTTGCGCGGGACGCTTCGGCAGCTGTTGAATTTCTGAAGACCCACGATCGGATCGATCCCAAACAAATTGGGCTGGCTGGTCACAGCGAGGGCGGCTTGATCGCGCCGATGGTTGTCGGCTTGCGGGACGATCTGGCGTTTGTGGTTTTGCTTGCGGCGACAGGTGTCGATGGAGCTGAGATTTCCAAATCCCAGTCGGAAGCGATGATGCGGGCGGCCGGAGTATCCGCCTCCGAGCTGAAAATCATCCTATCTGTCAATCGAATGGTTGTTGACGTTGCCGCCAATGCTGGTCCCGACGAAGATTTCACCGAAAAGGTAAACGAAGGTCTCGAAGGGATTATCAACGGTCTTCCCGAAGCCGATCGTGAGGAAGCCGGGAGGAGTTTACGGACAGGTATCAAGCACGAACTTGATCGGCTGAAAGGGAACTGGATGCGGTTCTTTTTGAAATACGATCCGCGGCCCGCTCTGGCAGGTATCAAATGCCCCGTCCTTGCGATCTGGGGCTCGAAGGACACGCAGGTATTGCCCGATTTGAACATGCCGGAAATAAAAAAAGCACTGACCGAAGGAGGCACCAACGACTTTGAAATCGTTGTCGTCGACGGGCTCAATCACTTGTTCCAGAAATGCGACACCGGTGCGATCGGTGAATACATTACAATTCAGGAATCCTGGAACGCTGAATCCCTGAAAATCATTGGGGACTGGATCGTCGGGCACACAAAGCAGATAGAGTAGGCTTGGATAGTCCGCAATGCGCTAACCACACCAGGCTTTGCGATTTAGATCGATCAATTATTCAAGGGAACAAATCACGATGGACATCCGCATCATTCACTGCACGACCTGAGGCTCCAACGCACAAAAGGCGGCGAGTTTCGCTGCTCTCATTCGTGAACAGTTGGGGACACAGGTCACTTTGGTAAAAGGCCGACGAGGGCAGTTCGAAATTGTCGTCAACGGCCAAACGGTTGTCTCACGCAAAGGCGGCCTGATTGCGAAACTGGTGAACAGACCCTGGCCCGGCAACGACGAGGTGTTGTCAGCGGTTCGTGCAGCGAACAAATAAATCCAACAAATACGAGCCTTCGAAGTCGATTTGTAGCATGGACGGAATCCGCCTGCGGCACGAAAGGCTGCTTTCGATACTCAATTGGGAAAGATCTGGACAGGATCAACAGATTAGTTCGATTGCATCGTCTCGATCCTGTAGATCCTGTCAAAAAACAGCCAGCTCTAACCTTCGGTTAACCGAATCGAAAATCAATCGTTGCCAGGACCCGGAAGGTATCTCAATTCGGCTACTACCGGGCGATGATCGGACGCACGGGGCTCGTCGATGACGCGGGTCGAAAGGACCTCCCAGGACGTCTTGGGTGCCGCAAAGATGAAATCAATTTCTTTGACCGGGTTGGTTGATGAAAAAGTAAAATGGTCGTCGGCCGGTTTTTTGGCTTCGAGTTTGTCCTGTCGCAACAAATTGAGAGTCCGCGATTCGGGCTGGTCGTTGAAATCGCCGAGCAAAATGCAGGGCATTTCAAGGCCAGTCAGAAAATCGTCCAGCTTCGTTGCCTGTTCGAATCGAAAGGTATCGTCGCTGACCCAATCCAGGTGAATGTTGACCAGCATCAACGATTCACCGCCAGGCATGCGGACTTCGATGGCCAGTGCGATGCGCGGCTCGTTCCCCTTGGGGAGCAGGACGTTGGTAACATTCCGGATTGGGTAACGGGAAAGTACCGCCATTCCGTACCTGCCACCCTGAAGGTCCATAAAGGGACCAAACGCCGCGTGCATACCGAGCTTCTTTCCCAACTCGGCGGTTTGGTTTACCGTCCCGCTTCGAGAAGCCAGTTCGTCAATCTCCTGGAGCCCAACGAAATCCGGATGGAGTTTTCGCAACACTTCCACGTCCCGGTCCAGATCGACGCCACCGTCCATCCCTTCTCCGTGTTTGACGTTGTAGCTGACAATGCGAAAGTCACTGGAATTAGTTTGAGCAGTCTCTGCCTCCCGGAATACTGACAGCAGTGCCGCATGGTCGGAAGGAAATTTGACCGGATGGGAATCGATGACTCGCGATTCAACGGCCTGCCAGTCGTTGGTGCGGTAATAGATGAAATCGATCCGGTCCCGTTCCTGATCCGGAAACCGCGGGCTCCACGTTCGATCGTTTGCCCGGGCGATCACAGGATTGGTTTCCCTGTACGAGTCCCGGAAACCGGCATCGATCAGAACGTGGCTGGTTGGCCAATTGATCGTCACTCCGTGCTGGTTCCTCGCGACGTCGGCGTAATCAAGGTGCGACATCGAATTGAAATCGCCGGCAATGATAACCGGGACGTTTTCATATTTCGGATCGGACAAGCGATTGTCGATCGCGGCGCAGATTTTCTCCAGATCAGTCGCCGAGGCTTTGCAGGCGTCCAGCATCGACTGGGGATTCGTTGTGTCCCGCGTTCCTGCTTCCCAGATTTCAGTGTTGTACGGCAACCAGATCGAATAGAACGCGATTCGTTTTCCGTCGGGCAACTCCAGGATCGCTCCAACACATTTGAATTCATCGAATACCGAGATGTCTTCGACGACCGAAAACCGGCTGAGGATCGAGACATTGGTTCCGCGCGGGTGAAAATGAAACTTCAGCGCCCCGGAGATAACTTCCCCCGACCCATAGGTCTCCTGCATTGCGACAACGTCCGCCCCACTCTCCCGGACAACATCGACAACTCGGTGCGGACCGACTTCTTTACCGTCTTCCATTCCCCCATGCCAAATGTTCCACGACAGAACACGCAACTCGGCTGGCGTTGAAGATTGTTGTTCGGCGATTTGTCCGGGTGATGGATTTGGACAACCCATCGCCATTATCGCAATCACAACCAAGGCTAGAACGGCAGCTCGAATACTGATTTGCACAAAGGCTCCTTGCTTGAGTTTGGATGACAGGAAAATTGAGCGACAGGAAAATCCGGGAGTCGGTAGTGGCCGATTTGGTTTACCGGGCATTGTTCTGGCACGACTGGTCCATTGATCTTAGTGAATTAAGGATCTCAATTTTCCGGTCACGAAATTTTCCGGTCCTTTCTTTTCCAACTTTTCGGCTCCCGTCGGAACGATGAAGGTGAAAAAAAGGTTGAATATCCAGCGATATTAGTTCTTGACACTGTTATATAACAGTGTTATTATTGGGCCATGAAGCGGATATTCCCCATCGAAGAACTTCGTCGGCTGGCGGCAATCGCGCTGGACGTTTCGGACTATGAACCGGCGGATTCGGCCCGAATCCGTGCGATTCCGGATGTGCGAACAATTCGGTACTACACGACGCTTGGTTTGATTGACCGGCCGGCGGAGATGCAGGGGCGGACCGCTTTTTACTCGTTGCGGCACGTCCAGCAATTGGCCGCGATCAAACGGCTGCAGGCCCGTGGTCTGACACTGTCGGATATCCAGCAGGAAATGCTGGGTCTGTCGGCGGCGAAACTTTCGCAACTGGCCGATTTGCCAGACGAGTTTGAGAGAATTTCGGGCCGGATCGCGACGGCGATCCTGGCAAAAATGGAGGCCCCGCCTTCAAGCGCGGCAGAACCTGAACTGGCCTTTTGGAAAAGAGTTCCCAAGGCGTCAGGAAGCCGGCGAGCAGAATCAGTTGGCAACGGTCACGTTGCCCGCGTTTTGCGAATCAGGCTGGACAAAAATTCGACGGTCGAAGTCAACGCGTTTGAATCCAACGTTGATGCCGGGAAAATCCGCAGCGCAGCTCAACCACTGATCGACGAGCTAATTCGGCAACGACTAATCCAGCCAGGTAGTTCCAATTCCAGTGAGGTGAACGATGAATGAAGTATTGCTTCCCAGACTCGATAGTGAAATTGAACAGTCGGATTCGTTTGGAATCGGAGCATTGGAAACCCGGCGGGGAAACTTGCCGATGTGCGGGCTCGGCTATCAAACCGTGATTCGTGGTTTGGCCGTTCGGACAGAAATCACCCAAGCGTTTTACAATCCATTTGACCAGCCGATCGAGGCAACATACTTCTTTCCCATCGAAGGGATGATGGCGGTTACCGATTGTATGATGATGGTTGGCGACCGGGTCATCCGGGCCGACTTGCAGGAACGGGCTGCCGCACGCCAGCGATACCAGGACGCTCTTCGTCGGGGGCATCGCGCTGCGTTGCTGGAAGACCAGTATTCGATCGCTGGCGTGGACGATGAAGCGGCTCGCCGGAAGATCATCGATACATCGAATGAGTCGCGAGTCCTGTCGCGGTTCACGGCGTATGTGGCGGTCGATGAATCGGAAGTCGTCAATCAAACCGGTTCGGTGGACCGGGTGGTCCAGCCGGTTGAATTTCCCGAAGGCTGGCAAATGGGACGCTTGCCCGCAATTCCGCCAGAGTTGCGAATTTCCACGATAGAATCCGCGACAAATGCAAAAGATATCTCGCGTGGTTTGGTCGGTGGCGAATCGGCAGATTCGATACTCCGGGAGTATACGGATTCGGCATCCGACTCTTGTGAATTGGGCAGTGCCTCGGATTGTTTCGGTCTGGGGATTCCCGCCGGTGACGGCGTGTCGGACGAGTTTCAGGCGCCCAAGATGCAGGGCACCCCGGCCTATATGATGCCACGCAGAAACGGGATGACGAGGTCGAGGATGACTCCGTTAGATCCGATGGGAAGAGTTCCTTCCGGAGACGTCAATTCACCGCTGGAACGATTGATTGGGATGGTTTTAGCCGAGGCTGCAAGACTTCGGTCTACCAAAATCATTTTCAAAAAAACCGGCGATTCGATTTTGGTTCAGCATTTGATCGACGGAATACTGGACGAGCGGGATCGATTGCCGCTGCGAATGTGGCGGGCGATCGTCGAACTGCTGAAAACACTTCCTGCAAACTTTGCTCAGCATGGAAAGGTCTGGGAAGGAGATTTTTCGCCTGAAAATTCTGCCGAGTACCAAAGAATTGTTTCGTCCAATGGCAACGCGGCATCGTACGAGAGAATGACCATCCGGATTGAACCGGACGACACAATCGAAATTGTTCTTGGGAATTTCCGAAACGGCTGAACTTCGAATTTGCGATCCCGGATTGACGGCTTTGACCGGGCAAGCTGCCATTGAAACCATTGACGACGCATTTGCTCGCCGCGGTTTCCGCCAAACTGAATCCGGTTGAGTACACCGATGCGATGGCTGCGGTTGAAACCGTTGATGAAAAAGCTTCCGCCCGCAATTGATCTTGTCGTGACCGCAAGCGGTTTACACTCGCGGGAAATGCGACAGGAATTTCAGGCAAAACCATAAGTTGGCCAAAGGTATTCTGGCAAAGATGTTGCTGGAGACGTTTGGTCGTTTCAGTTGTGCGAGGTCGGGAGACCTGCGCACAGCACTGAATTGTTACTTCGAATTTCTCGATCGAATTGGATAGGGTGGCTTGCGATATTCCTTGGGTGGATTTTCTTCCAGCTGCTTCAGAATAATTTCGATTGCCTTTTCCAGTTGCGGGTCGTGACCAGCGATCACATCGGCAGGCATCTGTTCGACTTCGACATCCGGCGGAACGCCGACGTTTTCGACCACAAAGCCGTCTTCGGTCCAGATCGCCAGATTGGGAGCCGTGATTGAACCGCCGTCCATCAAATCGGGAAAACCGAGGATGCCGACCAGTCCGCCCCAAGTTCTTCGTCCAACCAATGTTCCGAGTTCAAGTTTGTTGAACATCCATGGCAAGAGGTCGCCACCGGACCCAGCCGTTTCGTCAATCAGCATGACCTTCGGCCCTGGAATCGCACTGGTCGGTGTTCGAATGTCTTTGCCATAACGGGTAGCCCAGTGACTGATATATGGGCGCCTCAAGTGATCGATGTAGTAATCAGCCACTTGACCCCCACCATTGAACCGCTCATCGACGATGATCGCCTGGCGATCGGCTTGCGGGAAGAAATAGCGCTTGAAGTAGGTGTGTCCGCCGCCCGCAGTATTGGGAACGTAGACGTAGGCGACTCGCCCGTCAGTTGCCTCCGTTACCTTGCGGAGGTTGCCTTCGACCCAGTCACGATTCCGCAACTCGTTTTCGCTTGAAATGGGCACGACACTAACCGTTCGGGAATCCGAGGCATCGGCATTCGGTCCAACTTTCAGCTCAACAATCTTGCCCGACGTGTTTTCGAAGTGTCGATAGACGTTGTCGGTCGCCATCAAATCGACGCCGTTGACGGCCAGCAAATATTCACCTGCAGCCACCCGAACGCCCGGTTCGGTCAACGGTGCGCGCATCGCTCCGTTGTAATTCAATCCGCCAAAAACCTTTTTGAAGCGGTAGCGGCCGTCGGCGATTTCAAAATCTGCACCCAGCAGTCCACCGGGCACCGAATCGGTTTCCAGCCGCTCATCGCCGCCGCCCACGCGATGATGGCCGACGGCAAGTTCGCTGCACATCCACATCAGGACGCGGTTCAGGTCGTCCCTCGTGGCACAATGTTCGACGAAAGGCTTGTACCGTTCGCGCATCGCATCCCAGTTCGATCCATGCATGTTTGGATCGTAAAAGAAGTCCCGATTGATTCGCCAAACTTCATCGAAAATTTGTTGCCACTCGGCGGGCGGATCGATGCGAACAGCGACTTTATCGACTGCCAAAAGCCCCTTGCCAGGTTCGATTTTGCCAACCGCGACGATTCCGACATTGGAGCCGGCAAAATAAAGGATTTTTTTACCGTCAGCCGAGAGCGTGAAACCCGATGCCTTGGCCAGCAGTGTTGCAGGTTCGCGAGACTTCAGTGAGTAACTGCCCAATTCCGTATCGCCATCCCTGTTTTGCTGGATGAAGTAAATGGTTTCGTCCGGTCCGGATTGCAAACCGGAATAAAGTGCAGTCGGTACCGGGATTGCCAGAATACGCTGGTCGAGTCCTTTGAAATCAATTTCCACATTGGCAACCGCCGGTTTGGCGTCGGACTTTTCAGCTTTGTCATCGGTTGAATTTGTTTCGGCTTTGGGTTTCTCTTCAGCCGCTTTCTCTTCATCGCTTTCGGCCTTGAGCGGATTCTCTTCGCTGTCCTTTAACACGGCGAGGTAAATCTGGTTGGACAACTCCATGTCGCTGTTGGACATTGCGAACCAGTCTTTGAGGGGCCCGGCATCTGTTGAAGCGAGAAAATAAACATACTTGCCATTGCGATCAAAAACCGGCTCGGCAACTTCGCTCATTCCGTCCGTGATGGGAGTCGACTCAGCCGAATCGACGTTGTAGACAAAGGCCCTCTGGACCATGGCATCAGTGTTGTTGGTGTATACGATCCAGCGGGAATCGGGGGCCCAATTGTGGCTGAGCCCGCGAACCGTTGTGGGTCCAAAAAACGGTGCACTGCAGATTTTGGCCGAAGTTTTTTTGGCAATGTCAAACACGAACAGACTCCACGAGTTATCGCGGTAACTGATTTTCGTGCTGTCCGGAGACCATTTCGGTTCTTCGAAAAAGCCGTTTCCTTCCAGTTCGAATTGGGCGACGTCTCCTTTGCCATCCTGCGGAGCGACATGCAACTTGTATTCGCCACCAGCATCGGAAAACCAGGCTATGGACTTGCCGTCGGGTGACCATGCGGGTGAGCGTTCATGAGCGGCCGTTGAATTCGTCAGATTTCGCATATCGCCCTTGCTGGCGGGCAATGTTACGATCTCGCCACGAAATTCAATGACTGCACGGGCACCGGTGGGAGAAATATCGGCGTTCCGCATCCATTTCGCGCCGCTGTCAAATCTCGGACGTCGCTCGGTCAAGTCGCTGGCAACGCCGATCTTCAGTTGTTTGCTCTTTTCCGTTTTTGGCGAAAATTCGTGCAGGTACCCGTTCTGCTCAAAGATGATCGCGTCGCTGCATTCGGCAAGCCCGTTGATGGGAAATTCATCGAAACTGGTTAGTTGCAAAACTGCTTCGGTTTTCGGATCGAACGAAAACAGGTTGAATTCGCCGTTTCGATCCGAGCGGAAATATACTTTGCTGCCGATGAAGACCGGATCGGTATCATTGCATCGTCCCTCGGGCTGGCGAACCATCTGCACCGAATGGTCAGCAGTGTCATAGATCCAGATTCGTGCCACCGTGCCGCCACGATAGTTTTTCCATTGGCTAAACCGTTCGCCGATTGGGTTGTAGGCGATTTTTTTGCCATCCGGAGAATACGAAGCATTCAATCCGTTTGGAATCGGAAGCTCGGTGGGAAATCCGCCTTCGACGGACACTGTCAACAGTTTTCGATAACGGGTCGTAAAAGTGTTTCGCAGCGAGGAAAACAAAACTGCCGAACCGTCGGGAGTGAAGGCTTCCACAAAATCCGGCGCGGGATGATACGTCAGACGCCTGGGTGCTCCACCGGTAATCGGCATGATGTAGACATCCAGGTTGCCATCGTACTGGGCGCTGAAAGCAATGGATTTGCCATCCGGGGAAAAGCGTGGAGCTGTCTCTGATCCTTCGTGCGATGTCAGCTGATGGGAGTTGCTGCCATCGCGGTTGGCCAACCAAAGGTCGCCGTCATACACGAAGGCAATATGGTCGGCACTAATCGCCGGTTGAGCCAACATCCGGGTATTGGCCGGGTCGATATCGCGGGCAGCCACGGAGGAAACAAACAAACTAAACAGAGCCAAAACGGACAGTCCGGTTTTAGAAATCATGGTGCGACTCGGCAGTTGCAGAATTGGGTTGGACTAACGTCTCCAGTATAGACACCCGGAGCGATCGCCACAGCAAACCTGAGCAGGTTAGTTGGCGGCGAGACCGCTTTGTGGGTGCTGACCACGATGGGTACGGGCTATTTCGTAGCGGCTTCCATAATCAACTGTTCGGTTGCTTCGTCCGCGTCAAGACTCGCCGCAATCCGGCCTTCGTTCAATACGATGATCCGGTCGCAAACCAATAACAACTCCGGAAGTTCGCTACTGGTCATCAAGATGGCGATTCCACGATCGGCCAATTCACGCATCAGGCGATAAATTTCGGATTTCGCGCCGATATCAACGCCTCGCGTCGGATCGTCGAGTAACAGGACTTTGGGGTCCGTCAACAACGATCGTCCGATAACACATTTTTGTTGGTTGCCTCCACTGAGACTTCCAATTGCCGCGTTCGTCCCGTCCGTTCGAATTTGCAATTGGTCTATTGTACCGGTAACGCGTTTGCGTTCTGCGACAGCCGACACGATGCTTCTGGCAACGACATCCTTGTGCAAGGAATTCAGCGAGATATTTTGCCCAACATCGAGGTTGCCAAACAACCCGAGCCGCTTTCGATCTTCTGTGACCATCGCAATGCCGGCGTCGAGCGCTTCTTGCGGATGAGTGAAATGAATGCAGCGACCGTTCAGCTTTACCATTCCCCCGTGTTCGTCTTCTGAGACTCCAAACAGGCACTCGAACAACTCCGTCCGGCCCGCACCCATCAACCCCGCGAATCCGACTATCTCACCGGGCTGAACTGAAAACGAAATGTCGTTCAACCGCCATTTTCGCGGATGATTGGGCCAGCGCCGCCAAAGTCCCGACACTTCGAGCGCAGGCATTGATTCAATGCGGGCCAATGAAGCAGTCCGCTGGTCCAGTGAAAACTCGCG
>JAYVKA010000357.1:0-6871 GCA_043768885.1 Planctomycetota bacterium | reverse complement strand
GCTTCATTCGTGACGATCGAACTGAAACGGTCGATCAATCCAAAATCCTGGTCGCGGGCCGTTTTGAAAACTTCCGACGCACCATCGGACGTTTTTGATTTTGCCTTCAGGCCGCCAACAATCAAACCGGCCGCCGACTCGAACAGGTTAAACGCCCGGTCAGCCGACACCCCAAAACTCTTGCCCAATCCATCCCGTGCAACAAGTGGGACTGATTTCCGGAACAAATCCATTAGGTCAACAGACATCGCGGCTCTCCTGGTTCAATGGAATACGACCCGTTTTGCAACGTTGCACATCGTCAACCGCTCAATCCGAATTGTAACCGGCCCGTGTGTTCGCCATAGATGCTGCGATCTCAAAAATCGGCGTTGCCTGGCGTTCTTGGAAACGGAATCACATCGCGAATGTTTGCCATCCCGGTCACAAACTGAACTGCGCGCTCCAGACCCAGCCCAAATCCCGCGTGCGGAACCGTGCCAAACCGCCGCAAATCGAGATACCACCAGTAATCGTCCGGGTTCAGCTTCTGATCCAGCATTCGCTGTTTCAAAATTTCCAGACGATGTTCCCGCTGGCTACCGCCGATGATTTCTCCAACACGCGGAACCAGCACATCCATCGCCCGTACAGTTTCTCCGTCGTCGTTGCAGTACATATAAAACGGTTTGATCGTGAGCGGATAGTTGTACAGGATCACCGGCTTTTTGAAATGCTTTTCGGTCAGGTACCGTTCGTGCTCACTTTGCAGATCGATGCCCCACTTCACGGGATAGTCGAACTTCTCGCCACACTTGTTCAGAATCTCAACGGCCTCGGTGTAGGGCAGTCGCACAAATTCGCTGGAGACGACTCCCTTCAGCGTATCGATCAACCCCTTCTCGACGTGCTGGTCGAACAGTTCCATATCCTCGCCGCATTTTTCCAGGGCATCCCCGCAAATTCGTTTGATAAACGACTCGGCCAGGTCCATGTTGTCGGTCAGCTCGTTGAAAGCGACTTCCGGCTCGATCATCCAGAATTCAGCGAGGTGCCGCGACGTGTTCGAATTCTCCGCACGAAACGTTGGGCCGAACGTGTAAATCTTCCCCATCGCACAGGCAAAGATCTCACCTTCCAGCTGACCACTCACCGTCAAATAGGCGGGCCGGTCGAAAAAGTCCTGCGCGTAATCGATCTTCGGAATTTCTTTTTTCGCGATCTGGTCCAGGTTCAGGGTCGTGACCTGAAACATCGCCCCGGCCCCTTCGCAGTCGCTGGCCGTAATCACCGGCGTGTGCACATAGAGGAATCCCTGCTCCTGATAAAACTGGTGAATCGAATTGCAGATACAGTTCCGCACACGGGCCACGGCACCGAACGTATTTGTTCGAGGACGAAGATGAGCCCACTCCCGCAACTTTTCGAACGAGTGCCGCTTTTTCTGGAGCGGATACGATTCGCCATCGCACTCACCGACCAGCGTTACGTTCGAAGCGTGAATCTCGGTCGCCTGGCCTTTGCCGCCCGATTCGCGAAGCTCGCCCTCGATATCCAGACTGCAACCGACATTCAGCGAAGTGATTTCCGATTCGTAGTTGGCCAGCTTCTGATCGGCGATCACCTGGATGTTTCCCAGGCACGATCCGTCATTGATTTCCAAAAAGCTGAAGCCCCCCTTGGAGTCGCGGCGGGTTCGCAACCAGCCTTGCAGCCGCACCTTTCGACCAACCGCTTCTGCCAGCCGCGCTGCCCGTACCGAAATCTTGTCCATCACTCTAGCCCTGTCGTTGCTGATAGTAGAACAATTGTCCCCAATTGTTCCTGTGTTCAATTTTCTCCAACGTGGCACAGGCTTCCAGCCTGTGTCTGCGCTGTCTCACAGGCTGGAAGCCTATGCCACGGCTACTCGTGTTCTGCCAGCCATCGCTCGGCGTCCAACGCCGCCATACATCCTGTGCCGGCGGAAGTAATCGCCTGACGATAGTAGTCGTCGGCCACGTCTCCCGCGGCATAGACACCGGTAACATTGGTGTGGGTTCGGAACGGTTTTTGCCAAATCACGTAGCCTTTGTCGTTGGTTTTGACTTGCCCGTCCAAAAACGACGTGTTGGGTGTGTGGCCGATCGCCAGGAATAGACCCCCAACAACCATTCGTTTCTCACTTCCATCGACGGTACTTTGCAGCTGAATTCCGTTGATGATTTTTTCGTCGCCGAAGACTTCCGTCACGGTCGAATTCCAGACCATCTCGATTTTCGGGTTGTCCATCGCACGCTGGGCCATGATCCGCGAAGCCCGCAATTCGTCGCGGCGAACGATCATGTAAACGACGCTGGCGAATTTGGTCAGGTAACTCGCTTCTTCGACCGCCGAGTCGCCACCGCCAACAACCGCGACCGGTTTGTTGCGGAAGATCGGCAGCCCACCATCGCAAACGGCACAGGCGCTGACGCCTTTGTTTTTGTACTTGTCCTCCGACGGCAAACCCAACCAGTTGGCTCTTGCGCCGGTTGCGATGATCACGGACTGGGCATCGACCGTCTTGCCTTCGCCGGTAAACAGTTTGTGTGGCGGGCCCTCGCTGAAATCGACTTTGACAATGTCGTCGGTCACCACGCGAGTGCCAAAGTTGATCGCCTGCTGTTTCATCAACTCCATCAACTCGACACCTTGCACGGCATAATGCAGAACGCCATCCCGTTTATGATCGGGCGCTGGTGGCAGGTTGTATTGCCGGTCCTGGTCGACCGCCGATTCGATAAACGCGCGAACATTTCCAAACGGAAAGCCTGGGTAGTTTTCGACTTCGGTCGTGAACGCCAGCTGTCCGAGCGGAATCATGTCGGGACGAACGGTTCCTTCGTAGACGAGCGGGTTCAATTGGGCGCGGGCCGCGTAAATCGCTGCGGACCATCCCGCTGGTCCACTTCCGATGATGACGGTTTTCTCAACAGCCATTTAACTCCCCGAATTCAGGCAAATCGAAATAAATTGTTCGTAACCCGAAGCGTTAGCGAGGGACATTGCTCCGCCTCGCTTACGCTTCGGGTTAGGAATTTTCCGGTCAAATCACAACCTCAGAGCGAACAACGATCCAAGTTCAGGCTGCGGTTGCGAACGGCAGATTATAGGGCCGACCCGTTGCGGCGCGCAGGGCGGCGACCTGCGCGGAATGCGAATGGCCAAGGATTCGAATCTGAAATACAATTGGCCACGCGACAAGACACTTTTTTGGGAAGCTGGAGTTCCGATGAGCACACTGGCTGTTGCAGGCATCAGTGCCACCCTGTTGATCCTCGCGTATTTCGTGTACGGGCGGTGGCTTGCGCGGCGGGTCTTTGTGGTCGATGAGCGAAACACGGTCCCCAGTCACGAATTCGAAGACGGATGCGATTATGTGCCGACTTCGCGAGCCGTCGTTTTTGGTCACCATTTTACGAGCATCGCCGGGACTGGCCCGATCGTTGGGCCGGCGCTGGCTGTGCTTTGGGGATGGTTGCCAGCCGTGATCTGGATTCTGTTCGGCAGCATCTTTATCGGAGCCGTTCACGATTTTGGCACATTGATGATCAGCCTGCGAAATCGCGGCCAGACTGTCGGCGAAATTGCAGGAAGCGTCATCAGCCCCCGCGCCCGCGTTCTGTTTCTGCTGATTTTGTTTTTCGCGCTGCTGGTTGTGCTGGCGATTTTTGGACTGGTCATCGCGTCGGTATTCAAACTTTATCCAGGCAGTGTGCTCGCCGTTTGGGGTTCGCTGCCACTGGCGATCATTGTCGGTCACGTGGCCCGTCATCCGAACGCCTTTGGTGGGCTGACGTTTTGGTCCATAGTTTCGCTGGTCGTGTTGTACGCACTCGTGGTGGTCGGCAGCTACTGGGTGCCCATCCGGTTGCCCGAAAGGATCAACCCGGTTGTGATCTGGACAATCATTTTGCTGGTTTACTGCTTCATCGCTTCGGTCATCCCGGTTCAAGTTCTGTTGCAGCCGCGTGACTACATCAACAGCCATCAATTGATTACCGCATTGTTCCTGTTGATCGTCGGATTGTCGGTCGCAGGGTGGCAGGGGGCCAACCTGGTTGATTCGGCTCCGGCCATCATGCCGGTCGCGGAACTGCCGGCAGGTGCTCCATGGCTGTTTCCTTTTCTGTTCATCACAATTGCGTGCGGAGCGGTCAGCGGATTTCATTGCCTGGTCAGCAGCGGGACCAGCAGCAAGCAGGTCGCCAACGAGAGGGATGCGTTGTCGATCGGATATGGATCGATGTTGCTGGAAGCATTCCTCGCGATCGTTGTTGTCTTGGCATGTTGTGCCGGAACGGGAATGGGAAAGATCCAGTCGCTGGATCCGTCGGCCACTGTTGTTTCCTACCAGCACGCGGTGGATGCCGATACCGGAATGACCATTACCGGACGGGCTGCATGGAACCAGTACTACGGGCAAATTGAATTGTGGGATGACTACAAGCTGGGGCAGTTGCTGGGTGCCTTTGTGGATGGCGGAGCAAATTTTCTCGGAGCCATCGGAATACCGTTGCAACTGGGAGTCGGGTTGATCGCGGTCCTGGTTGCCTGTTTCGCCGCGACAACGCTTGATTCCGCGACCCGATTGCAACGATATGTCGTTCAGGAACTGGCCGGGACGTTGCGAATCAAGCCGCTGCAGAACAAATATGCCGCAACGGCATTTCCCATTCTGCTCAGCATCGCCATTGCAATGATGCCCAAGGACATGCAACAGCCAAACGCGTTAGCCTGGGCGAACATGGGACAGGGCGGATTGTTATTGTGGCCGCTGTTTGGAGCGACAAACCAGTTGTTGGCTGGACTGGCGTTGCTGGTCGTCGCCGTCTGGCTAAAACGGCAGGGTCGTCCCGTCGGGTTTATCATCCCTCCCACACTGATCATGTTGTTTCTTCCGATGTTGGCCCTGGTTCTGGACCTGACTCGTCCGAACACCGGATTTATTGCCAGCAACAAATGGACTCTGGTGGTGATTGGAACGCTGACAGTTTTGCTTCAAGTCTGGATCGTGATCGAAGGCTGGTATGTCTGGAACCGCTTGAGTCGAATGGTTGCCGCCGGAAAATCACCGGGTTGATCTGCGTTTGAACTGAAAGCCGCTGATGTTTGTCTGGACGATCGCGATTCTGGTAACGCTGGTTGCCATTGTTGGAATGTTTGCAACCGTACTTGGTCTGCCGGGGCTTTGGTTGATGGTTGTGACTGGTGTGATTTTGTTCTTCACAACCAGCAACGAGACATTTGTTCACGTTTCGATTTATGGCGTGGTCGCGTTGTTGGTACTGGCGGGTCTGGGCGAGCTGATCGAGTTTATTGCCAGTGCGGCGGGCGTGGGAAAAATGGGAGGCGCGAAGCGGTCTGCCTGGTTGGCGCTGGCCGGCAGTTTGCTCGGCGCGATCATCGGATTGTTTGCGGGAAGCCTGATACCAATTCCCATTATTGGTTCGCTGGTGACATCTGTATTGCTGGGAGGGGTCGGAGCGGCGATTGGTGCCGTGATCGGTGAACGCTGGGTCGGCAAAGACTGGGAGCAAAGTGCAAAGATCGGCGCCGCCGCGATGATCGGCCGACTGTTGGGCACCATCGGCAAAGGCATCTGCGCCTCTATCATGGCGGTCGTGCTGGTTTGGCAAGTCTGGTTTTGAAACTCATAACCCGAAGTGTAAACGAGGGACCAGACAATCCGTAACCCGAAACGCAAGTAAGGGACGGCCAGCCAATCGATCCGACTCCAGTGTTTCCCTCACTTAGGTTTCGGGTTATGACTGGCCGAGGCTCCTTCTTTCACAACGTGCCCGGTCTTGGGATCAATCTCCATGCCCAGCGATTCGTCGTCGCGGGTGAAGAACAGGAATCCGAACATCATTTCGTTGAATGTCTGAGGACCATGTCGAACGGTGTCGGTTGGGTCAGGGTTGTATGGGTTGAATTTTGAATTGTCGAAGTGTGCGATGCAATCGATTCGCGTCCCTTTCGGAAACCGGATTTTGTCTTTGGGCAACCGATACGACGCTTGCCAATCGAAATTGAAATTCGGAATCGCCAACAGGGTTTCTTCGTTTCCGTCAGGATACGAGGCCTGGAACGTCATGTCTTTGCCTCGCAAATGCATGTGGCTGTACATGCCGTATCCGGTTGCGTCATACGAAAACGTTTTGGTCGTCTGGACCGGGTGATGTGACGCTCCGGGGGGAATCGAGAAACGGCTGGTGGTGCATTGAAAGTGACGAATTCTCTTTTCGATCTTGTCCCTGGCAAAAACCAGCCCAACTGCTGTCCGGTCCTTTTCCTTTTGCCCCGTTGTCACATAGTGCACTTGCAATCCAAGCACCGAACCGGCAGGAATGCAAAATCCGACTCCGTTGTCCAGGACCATGGGATCGCCGCCAGGAACGTATCCGGTGATAAAGTTTTCTTCCGGGTGAATTTCGCCTGATCCCAGATTTTTCACATTGATGTAACCCATGTTGCAGTGATGAACGACTGCATCATTGCCAGGATTGATTTCGATTTTCTGGACCCACGTATCTTCCAGAAAAACGTAGGGCAGGATCGCGTATCGATAAGCAATGTAGCCGGTTTCCGGAATCTGTTCGGCGATCAACATCCGCGTAATCACATCGGGCTCGCCGATTTTCCAGTCCGATTGCGGTGCAAGAACCGGTTTGGACTCGACCAAACTCGCGTCAACAGTTCTTTTCCCACCGATCCAGTCGCTGATCGTGCGGATTTCGTGTTCGGGCAATCGCGGATCGTTGGCGAAATGGATTTTTTCGCTGAGGCCATACCAGGGAGGCATCCGCCGCTGGGTGACAACTTCCTGGATCATATCGGCATGCGACAACACATCTTCGGCAGTCACCAG
>JAYVKA010000356.1:0-6469 GCA_043768885.1 Planctomycetota bacterium | reverse complement strand
GGCGGGTGGGGCGGCCGTAACGAAGCGTCAGGGCCATGGATCTATTTTGACCAGGCCGGAAAATCAGTCCGCGACGATTCGGCAGGCCGGGGTGGCAGCCACGGGCAACAACACGAGTTCACGATCGAGAAACGCGCGGCCGAACATCCGATTATGACCGCACTCCCCGAGAAATGGTTGCACGCCAAAGACGAGTTGTACGATTCACTGCGCGGTCCAGCAGAAAACATCGAAGTCCTTGCAACAGCATTCTCCGATCCAGCGACTGGCGGCACAGGGCGTCACGAGCCAGTCGTCATGGCAATTCAATTCGGCGAGGGCCGGGTGTTTCATACAACGCTCGGTCACGCCGACTATTCCATGGAGTGTGCCGACTTTGTTACGCTCCTGCAACGCGGCACCGAATGGGCGGCGACCGGCAAAGTGACCCTTTTGGCTCCACAATCGCATCCCGCAATCGATGCGATTGTGGCATGGCCGATTCCTGGAAAGATGGAAAAGGCCGATCTGGTGGGGAGCATGGTCAGTCCATGGCGGTTCGCAAACCTAATCCTGGGCGGCCAGCCCGATCAAGCCGACTTTGAACTCCTGAAGAAACAGGGAGTCAGCCGTGTTATTTCGCTTCGCCGGGAAAACGAGATCAACTGGAACGAAAAAGAAATTGCTGCCAAGGCCGGAATCGAATTCGAAAACTTCCCGGTTGGCAGCGAGGCGGATTTCACCGACGAAATGTTGGGACAACTTCGCCAGCGACTGTCCGAAGCGAACGCCAGCGAACGGGTCGTGCTGCATTGTGGCCGCGGCCCGCGAGTTGGCGCCGTGTTTGCCGCCTGGCGTGCGATCGACGGGAAAGTACCCGTTGATACGGCCTTTGAAGAAGCCAACAACCTCGGCAAAGCCAGCCCGGCCATGCAAAAACGAATTCGCGAGTACATCGAATCGGAAACAGCAAAGGAAGCAGGCAAGTAAACCGCCGTTACAGCATCAAGATTGATTCTTGGGGTAGTGGACGAGGCTACGAGTCCTCGACATAGCCTTGTCACTTGGCCTCGTAGCCTCAACCACTACAGCCAATCCCAGGTTCAAATGTTGACGAAACCCTAAATCAGTTCCTTCTGAATTACGGTTCCTTCCTTCGTCGTTCGGACTTCAAATCCCGAATCGCGAATTTTTCCGCGCAGTTCGTCGGCCAGAGAGAAATTTTTCGCCGCCCGCGCGGCGTCGAGGTCTTTGCACCATTGCTCAGCCAATTGAAGGGCCGAGTCAGGCTCGGCCGCTTGCCCCGCATCGTCCTCGATCACATCTCCTTCGCCTACAGGCGCGATGGAAAGGACCGAGTTCAATTTTCGCCAGACTCCAAGCGATTCCTGGGCATGCGGATGGCTGCCATTGGCCCAGCCGATTACCGCCGCCAAGGCACCTGCGATGTTCAAATCGTCTGCCATCGGCTCCGCAAAGGCCGCGACCGCCGGATGGGTTAGATCGACCTCTTCGTAGACGCCGCCAGAGCGAACTTCGAGCGACAATCTCAACTCCATCAACCGCCGAACAACATTCGCCGAGTCGGCAAGGCTCTTCCGGGTGAAATTCATTTCGGTGCGGTAGTTTGCCTTGATCAACTCGTAACGCAGCACGGCCGGATGAACCGGCTTGCCCGTCGCCTTCCCTTCGAACACGTCGCGGGCGGTAAAGAAGTTCCCCTTCGATTTGGACATCTTCTCGCCTTCGACCATCAGGAATTTGGCGTGAATCCAGAAATTCGAAAACGATTCCTTTCCCGTTGCTCCGCATGATTGGGCGATCTCGCATTCATGATGCGGGAATTTCAGGTCTTCTCCTCCGGTGTGAATGTCGATCACGTCGGATTCCAGCAAATCCATCGCCATCGCCGAGCATTCGACGTGCCAGCCGGGATATCCGGTCCCCCACGGCGATTCCCATTTCATGATGTGATTGTTGTCCGGCTTCCACAGCATAAAATCGCTGGAGTGGCGTTTCATCGCCTGGTTCTCATCCTGAACGCGACCTCCCGCGCCGCTTTGAAGTTTCTCCAAAGTATTTCCGCTCAACTGACCGTAGCCTGGAAACGATTCGACGCTGAAATAGACAACGCCATCGGCAGCAACATAAGCGTGCTTGCGATCCAGCAAACGCTGAATCAGTTTTTGCATTTGCGGTATGTAATCGGTCGCGCGGGGAACGTTGTTAGGGTACTCATAGGCGATCTTGTAACCCAGCCGCCGGGAGTCATCCAGAAACGCGTCCAGATAATACTGTGCGATTTGCCAGGGGTCCTCCGGATTTTTGACGGCACCTTCCGGAACGCGGCCGGACTTTTTGTTTTCCTTCATCCGCTGGGCCGCTTCGGTCATCTTGTCGGCTTCGCCCTCGGTCATATGGCCGACGTCGGTAATGTTCATCACTTGCCGAACGTCAAAACCGACAAACTCCAAATACCGGCGGAGTAGATCGCCGAACAGAAACGAACGGAAATTTCCGATGTGGGCAAAGTCGTAGACCGTCGGTCCGCAGCTGTACATTCGGACAATCCCCGGATCCACCGTCCAAAAATATTCCAGCTTGTTCGTCAACGAATTGTAAAAACGGATTTTCATGGCAGATGTTTCGCTCATTGATTTTTCCGGCGATGGTCGGTCCCTGGAACGGCAGCTGGGTTGCAGCCAGAATGAATTCGGGCTTTCAACAAACCCAGCGCCTCCGTGCGACTCGCTCAGATACAAAAATTTACCGGTTTCACGGCAAAATTGGCAACCCTGATCGGCCGTGTGCCAATTCTACAGGCAATGGCACTGAACCCAACCGCGTTTGTCGGTACGATACCAGACCTCCATCCATCCTCCGCCATCCACCAACCCGCCGATCCCGTGTCCGGACTCAATCGAAACCAGGAACTTGCCGTTCAGCACGAAACGGGGCCAATGCTCGTTTTGGCGGGAGCGGGGACCGGCAAAACACGCGTGATTACTTTTCGGATCGCCAGGCTGATTCGAAGCGGTACCGATCCGGCACGGATTCTGGCCGTCACGTTTACCAACAAAGCCGCCAATGAAATGCAGGAACGGCTGCGGGCGATGTTGCGGCTGGATTCCAAAAAAAACCCATTGGTTGCGACCTTTCACTCGTTGTGCGTACGGATTTTGCGGCGGCACATTCAGGAACTGGGCTATCCGAAAAGGTTCGCGATTTATTCCGGCGGCGAACAGGAGGGACTTGCCCGCAGCGTGCTTCGCGACGTCAAAGCCGGCAATGAAGTCCTCTCGCCGTCGCAAATGATTTTTCAGGTCAGCAACTGGAAAAGCAGCCTCGTCAGCCCCTCCGAAGCCTTGCGATTGGCCGACACCGACAAAACGACGCTCGCGGCAATCGCCTTCCGACGTTACCAACAGGAACTCAAGCGACTAGGGGCCGTCGATTTTGACGACCTGTTGCTGTTGGTCGATGAACTGTTTCGCAAGAAATCGGATATCCTCGAGCAGGAAGCGTCCCGTTTTGACCAGATTCTGGTCGATGAATATCAGGACACCAACGAAAGCCAGTACCGAATCGTAAAGGCCCTCGCCGGACCGCATCGAAATCTTTGCGTGGTGGGTGACGACGACCAGTCAATTTACGGGTGGCGCGGCGCTGAAGTGAAACACATTTTGGGATTCGCCCGAGACTGGCCCGACACGTTGACGGTTCGGCTGGAAGAAAACTACCGCAGTAACCAGGCAATCATCGCTTTTGCCAACGAGTTGATTCGATTCAACAAGGTTCGGCACGAGAAACAGCTGAACGCTTCACGGCCTGGAGGCGAGGCTCCCGCGATCAAACAATTTGCCGACGAAACGCAGGAAGCCCGCGAAACAGTTGAGGCGATCAAAAAGCGGCTGGAATCCGGACAGGTCGAACCCCGGCATTTCGCGATTCTGTTTCGCACAAACGAACAACCGCGGCTTTTCGAACAGTGGCTGCGAAAATATCAACTGCCCTACGTTCTCGTCGGCACCAGTTCGTTCTTTGACCAAAAGGAAGTCCAGGATCTTGTCGCGTATCTGCGAGTCATCGAAGGAACCGACGACGACGCGACGGCTTTGCGAATACTGAACCGGCCAGCCCGGGGAGTCGGAAAAAAGGCGACCGAGTCGCTGGTCCAGGCGAGCATCGATGCGAGGAAACCCGTTTGGGAAATCATCGAACACCATGATCTTCGTCCGAACGTTCCTCCGGCCGCCGCGAAAGGACTTGACCGGCTGTTGAACTGCGTCCGGGAAACCCGCGAGCGAATCCAGACGGACGGGTTGGCCGAAGCCATTCGCTGGATGATTCACGATTGCGACTATCGCCAGGAAGTGAACCGTTGCCATACCGAACCGGAAGACCGTGAGCAGCGATGGAACGCCGTACAACAAGTCGTCAATTCACTTGCCGAATTCCAGCGGGAGAATCCCAATGGAACGCTCGGTGGTTTTCTCGATGAAATCGTGTTGGGTGATCGGCAAGTCGAAGACGAAAAGGAAAAACAGCTTCGCCGAAACGCGATCGCCTTGATGACTTTGCACAGTGCCAAGGGGCTCGAATTTTCCGAAGTCTACATGGTCGGGCTGGAAGAAGGCATCTTGCCCCACTTTCGTTCACTGGCCGATGACCAGGCCGGAGTCGATGAAGAACGGCGACTTTGCTACGTCGGCGTCACCCGCGCCGAGGACAGTTTGACGCTGAGTATGGCCCTGACCCGCATGAAATGGGGCAAACCCCGCGACTCCATCCCCAGCCGGTTTCTCTACGAAATGTCCGGACGGGCCGAACACCCCAACTACGACCGCATCTGCTCAGGCCGCAACGCCGAATCCACAGCGAGCTAATCCGCACAGATAGTAGAACATTTGTCCCCAAATGTTCATTTTGCTTTCTTCACGCCCAATTTGAACTCGCCGTCGCCATATTGATTTGAACGAACCCCTCCCGCCAGTTATATTCTCCAACGGCCAAACCAATTTTGTTTCGGATCCCTCCGGAGAATTCAATCATGTCTACCGTCGCCAAACCATTCAACCTGATGAAGTGGATCGAAGACCACCGCGACGAGTTCAAGGCTCCGGTGATGAACAAGCAGTTCTACAAGGAAGCCAATGACGTAATCGTGTTTGTGTCGCTTGGCCCAAACACACGCAACGATTACCACGTCAATCCGACCGAAGAACTCTTTTACCAGCTCAAGGGTGACATCTGTGTCCGAATTCGTCCGCTCGATGGTTCCCCGCAGCAGGACGTTGTGATTCGCGAAGGCGAAATGTGGCTTTGTCCGCGCAACGTGCCTCATCGGCCACAGCGTCCCGACGGCACGATAGGACTGATCGTCGAGTTTCCACGGCCAGTCGATCAAAACGACAAACTCCGCTGGTATTGCCCCGACGACATCCACCTCGTTCACGAAGCCGAGTTTCGGCTGGAACACATCGATCGTGATTTGCACCGGGTCATGGATGCATTTTGGAATGGCCCAGAGTCAGGGCGAACTTGTCCCGAGTGCGGCAAAGTCGTAACCCGCGCCGGAAAATTTGCGTTGGCTGCCACGTAGCTGGTTCGAGTCCGGTGCCGTTCACTCAATCGTCGCGATGCATTTGAGTTCGATGGCGATCAGAGTCGGTAGCGAATGGATTTCGACGGTAGTTCGACAGGGCCGGTTGGTGGCGAAATACTCGGCGTAAACCCGGTTGTAGGCTGCGAAGTCCTGTCCCATCTGCGGTGCCTTAACTTGCCCGATCAAGATACCGCCAAACAAAGCCCGCACACGAAGATTTGCATGCCAGCCAGTTCAATATTGCCGTTTTGACTCGATTTCAATTTTCTGGCACTGGTGCACTCTTAAAAACTCCGTCGTCAAGCTGTTGGTTCAAATCATCAAGCGTTGCAAATCGCTTTTTGTCAAACAACTCATCAGGAAGATCCTCGTTGACAGAATACCAGTGAAATTCAACATCGACATCTTGATTGCCTGTTTCGCCTTTCCCATTTTCTCGGTCGACCAATTTGTACGACGAAAACGAACCGCGTTTTGGAATCTGAATTCCGCCTTTTTCGTCCCATTGGCTTTCTGACCACGAAGCCGGTTTCCATGTTCTATCAACCAAAACTTCCGTTTTCTTATGGACAATCACGAGCTTTTCAATATCAAACTGAAAGACAATTCGTGATGGCATTGAACTTACACCGTCGCTGGGCTTGGGTGAGAATTTATTGGCATCAAATACGACTTCAATTCGTTCGTCATCGACAAACCGTTTCGAGACCAGCAGATCGCCAGATCGAAAACGTGCCATCGACCGGGATGCCTGCTCGAGCCCGTTGTGAGTAAACCCCATTGTGAGTGAGCGTACTTTGAACTGCACGTTGACATTGAATTTATGTTGAAGGCTTTTGGACATCAACATGAAGGAGATTGCGATGGGACGTGCGCGGGCGGAAA
>JAYVKA010000355.1:0-2530 GCA_043768885.1 Planctomycetota bacterium | reverse complement strand
GGGCCGACAATCAAATCGACGTAGGGGGCCCGTTCGAAAATCAGCTTCTGGTCTTTCTGCGCCATACAGCCCATCACGCCAATAATCTTGGTCGGGTTGCGCTGCTTCTCCAGCCGCAGCCGGCCCAGTGCGCTATAGACCTTTTCCTCGGCGTGCGCCCGGACGCTGCAGGTGTTGAACAGGATCGTGTCGGCCGTCAGTGGGCTGTCGGTCAGTTCGTATCCCTTCCGGCGAAGACTGGCAACGACCATTTCGCTGTCCAGGATATTCATCTGGCAACCGACCGTCTCGATGTACAGCAGGTGCTTTGCCGCAGCGTCAGCGGGGACGTCGTTGGTTTCAGCAGTTGGCAGTTCGGAAATCGACATAACTGGATAAATCGGGCAAATGAAAACAGGATCGGGCCGGAGGATCGAACTTACTATCATTGCCGCAATTCGGGTTTGAATGAAGGGCTATTCCCGAAAACGGCCAGGTGATTGCCGGTTTTCTCGCGTTGATTCCCCTGCGAAATTGCGTCGATTGGTTCACTGTGCGAGAATCAGCGTCTTACGATCCTGATTTTTTTGAAAGTGTTTGACATGGCCGAACCGATCATCACTCGCCGTTTGTTCGCCGCTTCGACCGCCGGATTGCTGGTCGCTGGCAATACCGCGATCTCCGCTGCAACTCAGGACGAAGCAAAACCTGCTTCTGCATCCGATGAGAAGAAGCCGGAAGAAAAGAAACCCGAAGAAGCACCATTCGAGCGGGACTATGACGCCCCTTCATTCAAGCCCAGCTGGAAGAACCAGCAGATCAATCGGCAGATGGCTCAGGACTTTGTGATCTTTGGTCACTCTGAACTGGACAGAGTCAAAATGCTGCTCGAACGCGAACCAGGATTGTTGAACGCAACGATTGACTGGGGAGCTGGCGACTATGAGACGGCGCTCGGTGGAGCTTCGCACATGGGCCGCCACGACATCGTGAAATATCTCTTGTCAAAGGGAGCCCGGATCGATTTGTTTTGTGCCACGATGATGGGAATGCTGGACACCGTCAAGCAAATGCTCGAAGCCGAACCCGCCCTGATCGACGCCAAAGGCCCGCATGGATTCACTCTGCATTTCCATGCACAAGTCGGTCAGGAGCAATCCAGGGCGGTACTCGACTATTTGCAATCGATCAAGGAAATTGAGCTGAGACCGGTTCCGTTTCTGAATCGCAAAGACTCCAAAAAAGACTGACCGATCACCAACCGCGCTGGAGAGAACCGATGTCCAACTCCCGAATTGTCATTGTCGGTGGCGGTACAGCCGGGCTGACTGTCGCCTCCCAGTTGATGAAGAAAAACCGCAGCCACGACGTTACGATTGTCGAGCCGAGCGACAAACACTATTACCAGCCGCTATGGACGTTGGTTGGTGGCGGCATTTTTCCGAGGGAAACATCCCAGCGAAACGAAGCCGACTATATTCCCGCCGGAGCCAAATGGGTTCGCGATTTTGTCGAATCGTTCGATCCGGAAAACAACTCTATCCGAACGCGGCAAGGAAACACGCTCGAATACGACGCGCTCGTCGTCTGTCCAGGCATTCAAATCAACTGGACCGCGATCAAGGGCTTGACGAAAGAAATCGTTGGCCAACATGGCATTTGCAGCAATTACACTTTCGAGACCGTGAACTCGACCTGGAAAACACTGCAGGCATTCAAAGGGGGCACGGCGCTGTTCACTCATCCGGCCGGTGCGGTGAAATGCGCGGGTGCTCCGCAAAAAATCTGTTATTTGGCCGAAGACCATTTTCGCCGGCAAGGAATCCGCGACAAATCCAGAGTCCTGTTTGCCTCGGCGACGCCCCGGATTTTTGCGGTCGACAAATATGCGACCGCGCTGGAAAAAATGATCGCGAGAAAGGGAATCGAAACCCGCTTCAAGCATGACCTGGTGGAGCTCCGCCCCGACAAAAAGGAAGCTGTGTTTCAGATTCTGGAAACAGAGCTGCAAGTCACAATTGCCTACGACATGATTCACATCACGCCCAAAATGGGCCCGCCCGACTTTGTCAAAAACAGTCCCCTGGCAGGCCAATTGGGCTGGGTCGATGTCGACAAACACACAACGCAACACAGCCGCTTCAAAAACGTGTTCGCACTGGGTGACAGTTCCAATCTTCCAACCTCCAAAACAGCTGCGGCCATTCGCAAACAGGCACCGGTCACTGTCGCCAACGTTCTGGCAACTTTGAACGACCAGCCGCTGACGGGAAAATACGACGGCTACACGTCGTGTCCGTTGGTCACCAGCTACAGCCGCCTGATCCTGGCCGAATTCGACTACGACGGAAAACCGCAAGAGACTTTCCCGTTTGACCAGTCGAAGGAGCGCTACAGCATGTACCTGTTAAAAAAGCACGGCCTCCCACTGCTCTACTGGCGCGGCATGCTGCGCGGCCGGGCGTAGGGTCCGCTGTGCGGACCAGTCACGAGCAATTGGTTCACCTCACCACCATCGTTGGAAAGAGTTGAGGCAGAAAAATGCCGGACG
>JAYVKA010000354.1:0-8173 GCA_043768885.1 Planctomycetota bacterium | reverse complement strand
TGAAAGAAATGTTCGTCGATATTCCGCTCGACCAGAAACCGGACCCAAATGGCAATCACTCGCCGCATGACCAGCCCGACCCAACGAGTGACGATTCTGTCTCTGCGGGGTCATTGAAGCAGCATTCCGCCGCAAGTTTTGAAAATTGGAAGTCCGAAGTCGACGCGACCATCAAGCCCCTGAAAAAGCGAATTTCCATATTTCAGCATCCGCTGACGTGGGAGTTCATCATCAACGACATCCTAATGGCGTTCTTTTTTGCGATCGCCGCAAAAGAAGTCTGGGAGTCGCTGTTGCCGGGCGGAGCACTACACAATCCCCGCGCGGCCGCCATGCCGCTGGTCGCCACATTGGGCGGATTAATGGGACCGATACTGGTTTACCTGGCCGGTTGCCTCGCCATCGGTGGCTGGGATACATACAGTCAGGGATGGGCGATTCCGTGCGCGACCGACATCGCGTTCAGCTATCTTGTCGCCCGAATCATTTTCGGTGCAGGACATCCCGTGATTGCGTTTTTGCTGTTGCTGGCAATTGCTGATGACGCGGCGGGGTTGGCGATTCTTGCAATTTTTTATCCGACTGATGCCATCGACTTGAATCAGCTATGGCTGGTTGGCGGCGCTATGTTGTTGGCGTATTTGCTTACACGGATGAAAATCCACAGCTTTTGGTGGTATCTCGCCATTCCAGGATCGATGTGCTGGCTGGGGTTTTATTGGGCACACTTGCATCCGGCACTTGCTCTGGTCCCCATCATTCCGTTCATGCCGCACGCCGGCACTGACCTTGGAACATTTGCCACCGCTGAATTGCAACGACACGATACGTTGAGTGAGTTCGAGGCGTGGTGGAAGAATCCGGTGGAACTGATCCTGGGTTTGTTTGGCCTGGCGAATGCCGGTGTCGCGTTGAGCTCGATGGGGTCGGGGACGTGGCTGATTCTGGGAGGCTTGCTGATTGGCAAACCGGTTGGGATCGTGGCGTTTACGGTTTTTGGCCAGCGGTTTTTGCGGTTGACATTGCCCGAGGGAATTCGCATTCAGGATGTGCTGGTCCTGGGAATGATTGCGAGCATTGGATTTACGGTCGCGCTGTTCATGTCGACTGCTGCGTTTGCTCCGAGCGATCCGGTATTGCCTGCGTTGAAGATGGGGGCCATGTTCAGCTTCGTTGCCGCACTCATCGCATGGATTGTTGCCCGAATAGTCAAGGTCCGGCGAATTCCGGCGGAATAGGCCTGGATTTTTTTGCCGCTTTTGGGCCGACGACTTGCCATAATCGCCAAAGTCCACCGAAATCGGCGGAATGTAGGGGTTTTGGCCGGTTTTGCCGCGACTGAATACTGGACAGCATGCCCCGTCACAGACTTGAATAAGCGTTAGGGCGAACCGTCACGGACCTTTCGTTTGCGAAAAAATGAACCAGTTCCCGTTTGGGTACGAACGAATTCACGAAACAAGCTGGGCATATTTGTCCAGCCTGTTGATGCTCGCGCTGTTCTTCAAGTTCAACCGGTTCTGGTCAATTCGCAATGCCGATTTGTTTCTGCTGATCTTGATCGCTCCGGGAATACTGTTGGTCAGTTACCGAAGCCAACAAACAACTTCGGCCTCACGTCCCGTGTCGGTTGTATCGGATAAAGTCACCGAAGCAACTACTGCTTCGCAAGACGAAGTTACGGCAGAAAATTCCGCGCCGGATACAGCTGGACAGCCGCCATCGGTTCCGGCATTTGACAACAATTCTGCAAAGCCCGCTGACAAAGCACTGATCGATGTCCTGGAGCCCGTTCAATTTAGCTCTTTGACTCCGACCGATCTGGTCAATCGCGCAGGTTACATCTGGTTATTCAGCTGCGGCGGATTGTTGCTGTTGCGAATGCTGCTGGACCCGTTGCTGGTCAGGCGACCGCTGCTGGAACCGAATCTCAGTATCGGCGGGCTCGTTTTTCTTGGATGCAGTTTGCTGACTTTTATTTTTGCCGATATTATCAATTCCCAGCCGCAACCGGGTTCGCTGGACGGCGCGATTGGTGCCATGAAAATGGTCCAGCGCGAAGCGGCAGGAGATGAGGCCCGGCAGGAGTTGCTGTATCATGGCCCAGGTTATGCGCTGATTCACGTCGTCCCATCGATTCCGACATTTACTGCACCCAATCGCCAGTCTGGCCAGGAAGGTCTGACGACGGGAGCCAGACAACCACTTCAACTGGAAATCACCGCCAAGATTCTTGTGATCGTCAGTCAGATTGCCATGGTGTTTGGGTTGATCGCCATTGGCTATTACCACTTTTCCAATTTCCGAACAGGCGTTGGAATGGCCGTCATTTGGTTAATGATGCCCTATACGATCATGTATTCCGGGAACGCTTACCATGTCTTGCCCGCCGCGCTGATGGTGTGGGCGGTTGCGCTTTACAGACATCCGTGGGTGTCGGGAATCATGTTGGGGCTGGCAACCGGCGTAGCGTATTATCCGCTGTTCCTGTTGCCCTTGTGGTTAAGTTTTTACTGGGAAACCCGCGTCTCCAGATTTGTGTACGGATTTGCGATCGCAATCGGAGTCTGTGTTTGCGGGCTGATATTTACCAGTCAGGACGTTTGGCACTTCTTTACACAGCTTCAGGCGATGTTCGGGTTCTGGCTTCCCCGCATCAACCGGGATTTATTGCAGGGGATCTGGGTGTTGGGCTGGGACGCCTGGTTTCGGCTGCCGCTATTGGTGGCGTTTGTGATTCTGAGCATTTCATTTGTTTTCTGGCCAGCAACCAAGAATCTGGGTACGTTGATCGCGTATACCTCGGCGATCATGATTGCCGTTCAGTTTTGGCACGGATATCAGGGAGGCACGTTTGTGGCCTGGTACCTGCCGCTGATGCTGGCCACGATCTTCCGTCCAAACTTGTCTGACCGCGTTGCGGCATCGCAGATTCCGTCGCATCAACGGCGCTTGCGGATCGATCCTACGCAACGGGTTTCCCCAGCCGCCTGACCCGTCATTTCCATCCCCGGCGGGTCCTCCTTGCGCCATTGTCGGTTGCGCCGGATTTTCCAGACACACCAGCGGCATAACCGAACCGGTTCTGATGGCCTGCCAAACCGATTGCCGATTTTCCAGGAAGACGGGACTTCGGTTTTTCTGTGTTGGGGAGTTTGGCCATGCGCCGGTTTTTGGTTACGGCGATTCTGGGTTCGATTCTGGCCACCGGTCTGTGGGCCCTGTATCACCAGGATCAGATTCACAATCTGCGGGATGCAATCGAATTGGTATCCAAACAGTTCGGTGATTCGATTCTTTCGGGCAGCGAAGGCGATTTGCCAAACAAAGGCGTTCCCTCGCATTTCGCCTCCTGGTCGCAACAGTCTGGCCCCGACCGAATTCGCATGGCGACCTTTAACATTCAAACTCTGGGCCAATCCAAAGCCGCTTCGCCCGACGTTGTTCAGCGGATCGTGGAAATTCTTCGGCAGTTTGACGTCGTCGCGATTCAGGAAATTCGCAACGCCGACCAGACCGTTCTTCCATTAATCGTAACCCAGCTGCAATCGGTAACCGGGCGACCGTATGCTTGCCAGATCAGCGGACCCCAGGGGCGCAGCGAACAATACCGCGAACAGTCCGGTTTCATTTTTGACCAATCGAAGGTCCGTCTGGACGACTCAATTGTCTATGACGTTCGTGATCCTCAAGACTCGATGATTCGTCCCCCGTTCGTAGGCTGGTTTCGGGCCGCGGCTCCCCGGCCAGACCAGTCCTTTACGTTTTCGCTGGTCAATGTTCATATCGATTCCAGAAACCCGGCTGCTGAACTTGCATTTCTGCGTGAACTTTTCCTGGCAGTTCGCAAAGACGGCCGAGGTGAAGACGACGTGATTATTCTTGGCGACTTCAACGCCGGCGACAAACTGCTGAAGTCGGCGACCCAACATTCCGGGCTCGTTTGGGCGGTATCCGAATCGTTTACCAACACGCGCGGAACCAGCCAGTACGACAACATCGTGTTCGAGTCGATGGCAACCTCAGAGTATTTGTCGAACAGTGGTGTCTTTGATTTCCTCAAGCACCTCAATCTATCGCTGGATGAGGCACTCGAAATCTCGGACCATCTTCCCGTCTGGGCCGAGTTCTCCATCTTCGAAGGAGGCACCAGCGGAATGACCGTCCGCAGCGCCGAAGAACTTTCGCGAGAATTCTTCAACCGCTAAAAAGCTGGTTCTTCGGTTGTTCACCCAACAACGATCCGAGCCAAAATGCAAAACACCCGCTGCGAAAAAGCACAGCGGGTGGATGAAATCATTTTGAAATCCTATCGCTGTCCTACTCTTTGGCCGTCTGTTCGACCGATTTCTCGCCCTGGGCGAGGATCGTGCTGTCGTGGCTGAGAACCCTGTTGCTGCCAACAAAATAGTTCGCGTTGCACTCAACGATCAGGTTGTACAGCTGAACGGTTTCAGCCGGTACGATCTTTTCGATGGAAACCGGAGCGCCACCCGCTGCGATCAGTGACATTCCCGCTTCCAGATCGCGAACTTTTTTCCAGCCCTCCTGGTCAACCCAGAACAGATGACCACCGCTGGCCTGGACCACTTCGCCAGCCAGCCACATTTGGAACGTGGCTGTTGGCGGGCGAACCGTTGGCTGGAGCACCACGCGGTATTCCAGTTTTTTCGTTTCGACGTCCTGGCTCAGAACGCGGTCGCCGATCATCAATGTTTCGACCGGCAGCGGACCCCGTTCGGTCCAAATCAGCGAACCGGCGACCAAACATTCGCCATGCGAGCCCCTCGTGGTGGTTACCATATTCTGCCCCGGATTTCGTGGAGCCCGCATGTAGGGAACCGACATCTCGGTATTCACAACCCGGGAATACCTGACCGGCCGTTCGTACAAGGTGACTTCATTTTCGTCATACCACCAACGCCACCAGTCATCCGGCTCGTCCCCCGGCTCAACACCAGTGGCTGATGCAAGAACTGTTTGAATCGCACGATTTTTTGTTGCGATCTGGTTATTGGCCTGCATGACCATAGCATCGGCCTGAAGTGACCGGACGGTTGCATCCAGCCTCAAATCCGGACGCAGATCACGGTCCGACATCGGGTTTTGCAGCATCACCGCGTCGAACTGCCGAACGGCGTCGGTGTTCATGTCTTTTTGATGAAGTGCGTACTGATACAGCACATTTCCCCGACCGTCCGACGCAATGGACTTTCGAATCGAGAACGGACTCAGCAACTGGTTCATCAAAGCCGGAACGTAGTCGTAACGGTTTCTTTCGGCGAGTAATCCCTGTGCCCGCACCCGAACGCTTTCCCAGGCACTGAAGATGGAAATTCGCATCAACGACTCGGTCACTTCACGTTCTACAAACTTTTCAATCACATCCAGCGTTTTGTGCGCGACCGCTTCACTGGAAGGAATCAGGATTTGTTCCAGCGCTGTTACGGAACGTGGATCATCAATCTCACTCAGTCTGTCGAGGCCAATTTGCTGCCGCTTTTTGGATTCGGACAAAAGGTAGCTGCCAATTTCGGTTACGGATTTCTGGAAATCAGTCATCCGCCTGGCGGATTCCATCGCCAGTTTTCGTTCGGATGAAACCTGTTCCGCCGAATACCAGGCTCCATTGACGTTGACGTGCCCCAGCAGATTTCGCACCTCGACGCTTTCAGGATTGAATGTCAAAGCACGCTGCAAATGGGCATTGCGTTGTTCGATCAGCCGGTTCGAATCACACCATGTGGCAAGCTGGGTCTGTCCTTCAAAGTTATCCGCTGTTTTTCCCCGAAGCGAAACATATTTGTTCAGCACGTCATTCTTTGCATTCCTGGCCGCAACATCTTCGGGCGTTGTCCACTGGCCGTCGAAAAGTACTTTGTTGGGCCGGTCCGGGGCTTCGAGCGACGACGGCTCCTGGCAGAAACCCGGTGCAACAGTCCCGCAATTCATCGCGAGCGCGACAAGAATTGAAAGGCTCGTTATGGAATGTCTCATCTCTGTCCTCCTAAAAAACCCAATCGATGCAAGTTGTGTAACGCAGCGAAAGTCTCTTTTCAAAAAATCATCGCTGCGGTCGGGAAAGTGGAGGCGGCCTGGGTATCGGCAGAAACCCATGCCTGGATTGTATCGCTTTTACCATCCAACCACAAAAAAATTTATTGAATGGCGGGTGAATCCGGGAAAACGGGCCTAATTCGAATTGTGCAAAACAGGGTTTCGGAAGGGGCCTGGCCGTTATTCAACTGTAAAGCCCTGCCCAGTATCTGGTTTGCCGCTTTTCGTTTTTCCTGCAATGATTGAGCAGTACCCTCACGACGAACGGTCAAATGGGAGGGACGACAGCCTGTTGGGATTTCATGAAACTGATTTGTGCCAAATGCGGGGAGAGCTTTCGGGTTAGACGGGAGCAGTTGGGAAAGCGGGCCAAGTGTCCGGCCTGCAAGGCAACGATCACGATTCCCCGCAGCCGGGCTGCCGTAACGACTGCGCATGACCCGATCGAACCACCGTCCCGGTGGCTCGATCACACGTTTGCAATCTCGATTGCAGTGGCGGCCCATCTGTTGGTGCTCGGATTGCTGGCGATGGTCCCGTGGCAAATGGCCCGCCGGGGAATCGGCGGCGAAGGAATTGAAATTGTTCTGGGGCAGATGCCTGCCAGACCGCAGCTGGACGTCGCGCCAGACAAGTTGCAGGACAACCCGCTGGATGAATCGCCCCGGCTGACCCCGAATCTTTGGCCAGCCGACACCAGTTTGACCGACAAACTTGCGCTGCTGTCCCCCATGTCGGCAAGTTCTCCGGACTTGTTCAGCGGCTCGCGATCCGGCGGAGCCATGAATCGCCCGTTCGACATGAACACATCCCAGATGCCGACCGGCGACGAGATGGCGTTCAATACTTTTTTGGCGGAACTCAAAAAAGACGGACTGGACATCGCGATTACATTCGACAGTACCGGAAGCATGCAGGGAGAAATCGACCAGGTCAAATTCCAGATTGAACGAATCGGCCAAACACTTCAGCGGCTCGTCCCATCGGTTCGAATCAGCATCTGTACGTATCGTGATCGCGGTGACGAATACGTCGTGCGCGGTTTGCCTTTGACCGAAGACCTGGGCCAAGTCGTTGGATTTCTGAGCGAGATCAAAGCGGCTGGCGGAGGAGACGAACCCGAGTCGGTTCACGAAGGACTGCGGTGGGTCCTGGAAAACAACGAGTTTCGGGACTCGGCACGCAAAGTGATTCTGTTGTTCGGCGACGCTCCGCCCCATTATCAGGACCAGACCGAATGCCTGCGCATGGCGTCGAATTTTCGTCGGGACGGCGGTGTGATATCGACTATTACCTGTCGACAGGAGCGGCGACTGGCTCCTCTGGCCGAGATTGCCCAACTGGGTGGCGGTGAGTCATTTTTGACCACGGATGAACGGGAAATCACGGCCCGGCTGGTCGTCCTCGTTTTCGGCAGCAAATATCAGGACCGCGTGATCGACCTGTTTGAGCTGGGTAAATGACTTTCAATCGATTGCCCGATTTGCGCTCAAGGGCATGGATTTTGCCTTTTGCTGCGACGAATCGGCCTTTTTCGGTTGGTTCGGCGCAACTAAGATGGTCGGCCAAGTGGTTTTGCCGTTCAATTCCCGCCGTTACCATTCACAATTCCAACGTTCATGCCGAATTACCAGCTGACTCACCTGAAACAGCTTGAATCCGAGAGTATTCATATCATCCGGGAAGTCGCCAGCGAATTTTCCAGGCCGGTGATGCTCTATTCGATTGGCAAGGATTCGGCAGTCATGTTGCATCTGGCGCTGAAGGCCTTTCATCCCGCCAAGTTGCCGTTTCCGTTAATGCATATCGATACGACCTGGAAATTCCAGGACATGTACAAGTTCCGGGACAGTTATGTCAAAGACCAGTTGGGGCTGGAACTGATTCGCCATGTCAACGAAGAGGGCCTGAAGCTGGCGATCGATCCGTTCAAGTTCAGTGGCAAACACACGACGGTGATGAAAACAGAAGGGCTGAAGCAGGCTTTGACGAAATACGGATTCGATGCGGCCTTTGGCGGAGCCCGGCGCGACGAAGAAAAATCGCGGGCCAAGGAACGGGTTTTTTCCTTTCGCGACGAACATCATCGCTGGGACCCAAAGAACCAGCGACCCGA
>JAYVKA010000353.1:0-5600 GCA_043768885.1 Planctomycetota bacterium | reverse complement strand
AATTGGTTCCGGCTCATCAATAATTTCGTGACCTGACTTCGAACTGAATTCACGATTCCCTCGTAAAAACCGTGAAATTGACACCTTCACAGGGCTGGTGCTCGCGCTCATGCAGGTCGCGAACGAACAGATTCCCTTTCAAAACGCAACATTTTCCAGGATTCCAGGAATTGCCATGTCTTTCTTTGCAATCACAATCATTGCACTCTCGACATTTACTTGCCCTCAGAGCGGTCAAGCAGATTCTTTTACAACTGAAGATTCAGCGGCAAAGTGCAGTGTTTTTGAATCACCTCTTGCCAATGCCCGTGCATGGCAAAAAGGAGACGTGCTGGTCAGAACCCACACCTCGTTTGACACGATCAACAAACGAAAGGGTATTGACGAGAATGGAGTCTCAATCTGGACTGAATCATGGAATCGGGTTGTGTTTGACTTCGAGACGGGGAAATTTTGCAACCTCAGCTACACCGTCACGTCTGAATTGGATTTGGCCAGTCCCGATGGAAGCGAAGTCGCCACAAAGATAGCCCGATATGGGTATTGTTGCGAGTCCTTTCAAGGTCGAATATTTCAGCGTCGCTTTCCTGGCGAGTTAGTTGAGGCAAAGCGGCATCTTATTGGACCGCAAAAAAAGGACCTTGTGGGGTACATTGCTTTCCCTGACTTTCGTGGGATAGCCTTTATGCTAGGTGGTTCCGAAGATTCGCTGGAGTATGCGGAAAAACTGGGGGAACGATTTAAGACCGGAGAATTGCTGAGGTCTTATTCGAGTTCTGATGATAAAGAAATTGAGTTGAAACTTGAAGTCTATTCTGATGAACGGAAAACCAATTTTTGCACGTTTCACTTTGACGTCAAGTCACTTATGCCGAAATCGTACACCTCTTTTTCCGAGATGTCAAAACCGTTTCCCAATGGTGACACCAGGGCGAACGGTCCATCGGGATCCTGGAAGTGGCAACTTGTCAATTCGGTTTACCTACCGAAGGAATGGAACGCGTCAACCGGCAAGAAACTTACCCTTAACCAACGCGAACATATGGGAAGGCTCCATTCCGACCACGAATTCCACTGGTTTTCATTAAACGAGGACCTTGACGAGAAACTTTTCGACGGAAGTTGCCTTAAGGATCTTGAATCGTTCATGCTGCACGTCGATCCCGCCAAGTGTGGTGCCGACAGCCTGATCGAAACAAAAAAAGGGGATGAGACGGGCGACAAGTCAAATTCCGCTGTGCAAGAAGGTCAGGAGCAAAAAGGCGGAGGAGGCAAATAGCTCGCCGGTCAAACCAAGCCACGAGTTTAGTCATTTTAGTTGGAAACAAATCCAAAGCTGTGACAAGTCCCAGCACTCCATAATGCAGGCAAAATCCTGAATCACGGAATCTCTGCGATCATCACGGTATCGTGAACACCAGGGAGAAGTTCGTTGTCGAGGACCATCACGATCCGGTCCCCTTGCTTCAATCCGGCATGATTCGACGCCCAGCGCATGGCCATCGATGGCAACTTTTGAATGTCGTCGATGCCTTCGATTTGGACCGGGATAATTCCCCAATACAAACACATCTGGCGAACGGATGCGACATTGTCCGACAGAAATGCAGTCGGTACAAAGTCGCGTTGTTTGCTCTTGACCAGGGCCGCTCGCTGGTCGGTGCTGACGATCACAACCATTTGCGCACCCAGACGCCGCGCAATCTGTGCCACGCCCAGCATCACCGACTCGACCATCCCCCAGCCCGAATCCCCTTCACGGGTTTGCATCCGGCTGGAACGGTGACGCAGGTTTTGTTCGGTCTCGTACATGATTCGCTTCATCATGTTCACGGCGTCCAGCGGAAAATCGCCGATCGCCGACTCGCCCGACAACATGCAGGCGTCGGCTCCATCCAAAATCGCGTTGGCCACGTCGCTAACTTCGGCACGCGTCGGCTGTTTCGAATGATGCATGCTTTCCAGCATTTGAGTCGCAACAATCACCGGTTTGCCAGCCTGACCGCAGGCCCGAATGATCCGTTTCTGTGCCAGCGGTGTCTTCGCGATATCGATTTCGACTCCGAGGTCTCCGCGAGCCACCATCACACAGTCCGTGGCCTCGACGATTTCATCGAGATTGTCGAGCGCCTCCCGTTTTTCGATTTTCGCAACAATGCGGCTCGTCCCGCCATGCTTTTGAATCAAAAGTCGCAGTTCAATCAATTCGGCCGCACAGCGCACGAAACTCAGGCTGACAAATTCGACACCGGCCTTCGCTGCCCACACGGCGTTTTCGCGATCGATATCTCCCAGGGCTGCAACACTCAAGTGCGTGGAAGGAAGGTTCACTCCCTGACGGCTGCGAATGGTTCCACCATCCGTGACGACACAATCCAGGCGGTCAGCGGTTTTCGAAACGACTTCCAGACGCGCAACTCCATCGGCCAGTACCACCGCTTCGCCCCGGCTGACCTCGTCGATCATCGCCTCGTATGTGCAGGTAAACTCGTTCGGCACCGACGAAACATTTCCACGAACGAAGCTGATCGATTGCCCCATTTCCAATGGCATCGGATCGGTCAACAACTGCCCGAGCCGAATCTTTGGTCCCGCCAAATCGACCAAAATCCCGACTGGTCGCCCGACATCATCGCTGGCCGCGCGAATATCACGAATCGTTTCGTCGTGGTTGGCAGCTTTGCCGTGGGCCATGTTCAGCCGAAAAACATCGACTCCGTTTTCGATCATCGCCCGCAACATGTCGGGGCTTCGGCAAGCAGGACCCAGCGTGGCAATTAACTTGGTTCGAGGCTGGTCCGCGACTCCCCATCCATGGTTACTGACAAGACTGGCCACTCAACTTCTCCCTGTACGAAATTCGGCTTTGACTGATTGCTGGCGATTCTAGGCTGGATTGGCCAGGCATGAACAGCCGAACCCAACGCATTTTTCTGAGGACCGGTCGGCACGATAGTGGAAATCGTGTCGCGCCTGTCCTATACTCGACATCCAATCACCGGTGACCAGAGTCGGGTTTTCCCCAAGACTGGATCGCAACAACACTGTCCTTTCGAACGAAAATACTTCAGGAGCATCTGCAATGAGTCGTCCTGCCAAATCGCAGCCCACGAATTCTGACTCGTCCCGCAAAAATTCAAACAGCACAGCGATGACCGGACGTCGCCGGTTTTTGCAAGCTGGTTCGGGAGCCGTCATGGCAGCAGCATTGACTCCCTGGCATGCGTGGGCGTCCCGGCCGATGATCAACCGCAGCCCCAACGACCGACCCAACATCGGCTGTATCGGTGTCGGCAGCATGGGAACTGGTGACGCCCACGATCACGCCCGGTTTGCGAACATCATGGCCGTTTGCGATGCGGACCAGTCTCGCGTCGATGCGGCCTGGAAAGACCCCAAGATCGGAAACGAAAAATGCGATCGCACAACGGACTATCGTGAGGTTCTTGATCGCAAAGACATCGACACGGTCAGCATCGTTACCCCCGACCATTGGCATGTGAAAATAGCCCTCGAGGCTTTGGCCGCCGGCAAGCACGTGTTCTGCCAAAAGCCGTTGACGTTCACCCTGGAAGAAGGCCAGTTGATTCGCAAAGCCTGCGAACAACATCCGAAACAGATCTTCTTCATCGGCACCCAACAGAGGAGCGACAAGGACCGTTTCCTGCGTGCGATCAACATGGTGCAAAAAGGATTGCTGGGCGATATCACCAAAGTCACCGTCGGAATCGACGGCAGCCCAACCGGCGGCCCCTTCCCGGTCGCGACTCCGCCCGAAGGTTTGAACTGGGATCGCTGGCTGGGGCCGGCTCCGAAAGTGGATTACCGCGAGAAGCGTTGCCATTACGAGTTCCGCTGGTGGTACGAATATTCGGGCGGAAAATTTACCGACTGGGGCGCTCACCACGTTGACATCGCGACATGGGCAACCAATCGGCAGAAAGTTGGCCATGGCCCAGTCGAAATCGACGGCACTGATGCCAAACATCCGGTTGAATACAAGGGCGGAATGCCGACAGTGGATGACTGCTACAACACGTCCCACGACTTCAATGTCATCTGCCGGTACGACGACGGAATGGAGATGCATATCACCAGCCGGGGAGACAACGGAATTCTGTTCGAAGGAACCAAGGGCCGGATCTTCGTCAATCGCGGCAAGATTGAAGGGACTCCGATCAAGGAAAACTGGGACGACGGAAAGTTTGGCGAAGCCGAACTGACAGACCTCTACAAGGGCAAGCCGTTCGAAGGGCACAAGGAAAACTTCTACCGCTGCATCACGGAAGGAGGCCTGCCGGTCAGCGATGTCTGGTCACACGTCCAGGTAATGAACGTCTGTCACCTGGCATCGATCGCCGCCCGATTGGGCCGCAAACTGAAATGGGACTGCGGTTCGGCAACGATCAAGGACGATGAACAAGCCGCATCCTTCATGGCCCGCAAACCACGCGAAGGATTTGAGTACCTTCGCAGTTAGCAGCGAGGCAGGCAAACCTTCCAAATCGTCTGGAGCCAGGCAAATCGTCCGTCGCCTATTTGGCGTGCGCGGCATTGTCTTTGTCATCACTGACTCAGGCATCGAAACCCGGTCTTGATTCCCATCATTCGTGTTCACGATCACCAGGTGGTATTGCCGAATTCTCGAACACAACTGCAAGCCTTGCCAGCATTTCCTGAAAGATTCCTTATCGAATTCGCGTGTCTGGCCCGGAATGCGGAGACATACCCCTGGAAAATGGCCTTTTCCCGCTCAGCTCGGCTTCGCTAGAATCCCCAGCCGTGGTTCATCTGGTTCGGAATGGAACGGACCGAGCCAACCTTGCCATTTGGAAACGGAATTCTCTTACCAATTTATCCTGGAACTTGCACCATGTATATTTCTCGATGTGCCGTGTTGGCACTCTTGGTCCTGTATTGTTGTGCCTTAAATCCCGTCAGCGCCGATATGGTCGCTTATTGGAACCTCAATAACAAAAACGAAAATGGTACCGAAGCCTTCGGCCATTTGCCCGATACCGGAACCGGCTTCCTTCAAATTGACACTTCGTGGGAACGGGATTTCTCCGGGGCCAATCGTGGCATTACTGCATTTTCTGGCACGGTCAATAATGCAACACCGGGCACACCGGCCGGATTGGCGTTGGCCTTGCAAGGCGGTTTCGAAGAAGACAACACGCTAGGCAATCCACCCAACAACGGCAAATGGATGCAGGTCCAGGCGAATCTCAGTGACTACGTCAACCCCGTGCTTTCACTGGCAATGTTTCGTTCTTTCAATACACCAGGCGGATTCAACAACAACCAGTTCAGCTGGTCAACCGACGGAACCAACTTTACAAATTTCGGAGCAGCATTTGATCCGGGCACCGCATTCGGAATCATCACGTTTGATTTGTCAGCGGTAAATGCCCTCAATCACGCGGCGTTTGTCGCCCTCCGAATTACTTTCAACGGCGCGACAAGCAATGGCGGACACAACCGAATCGACAATATTCAGTTGAACGCGATTCGGGCAGTACCCGAACCGACCAGATTGGGAGTTGCGATGCTGTTGTCGTTGACCGGATTGATCTTTGTCCGGAATCGCAACGCTTGAT
>JAYVKA010000352.1:0-11811 GCA_043768885.1 Planctomycetota bacterium | reverse complement strand
GCGGATAATCGAAGTGCCGTAGGGCACGGCCGGGTACATTACCGGATTGACGATGATCTGATGTTCTTCTTCCAGCAGTTTTACAGCATGTAGTGCTGTCACTCCACGAGTAAAAATCGAAGTCACCGCACCTTTTGGATCGCCGATATTGAATCCGGCGTTTCGCAATCCGCTTCTCAACGTGTTGATGTTTTCCCACAGTTGAAATCGCCGCTCGGGCATCTTTTGCATCAGCTCCAGCGATTTGATCGTGGAAGCCGTGATGGCTGCCGGCAAGGCCTTGGTCAGCATGAATCCAGGGGAAACGTGGCTGACATATTTCAGCACGTTGGCCGGGCCGCAAACGTATCCGCCGAAGGTTCCGAACGATTTCGCAAACGTACCGCCATGCAGATCGACCTGGTCCTCGACGCCGAACAATTCGCAAGTGCCCCGACCATTGTCGCCCAGTACACCAGTCCCATGAGCATCGTCCACAAACAATCGCGCCTGGTATTTGTGTTTGAGCTCGACAAGTTCCTTCATCGGAGCCAGGTCGCCAGTCATCCCGTAAACGCCATCAACCGCAATCAGCTTGGGCGTATCGACCGGGACCTTTTTCAGCTGGGCTTCGAGGTCATTCATGTCGTTGTGTGCGAACCAGCTTGCTTCGCCTTTGCACAGCCTCGCCCCATCGTGAACACAACCGTGCGCATAGGCATCTACAAAGATTCTTTCGCGACGTCCGACCAGACAGGCGATTGTGCCGGACATGGCGGACAAGCCGAGGTTAAAAACCAGGCTGGATTCGGTCAGCCGAAACCTGGCCAGCTTTTCTTCCAGCTCGATATGAATGGTGGTGTTGCCAGTCAACGGCCGGGCACCCAGTGGCGTTCCGACTCCATGCTCACGGGCGACAACCAGTCCGGCCTCGATGACTTCGGGATGAGTCGCCAGACCCAGGTAGTCGTTGGTCGAAACCTGAAGGTGTGGCTTGCCGTTGAACATCACGGTTGGCAAGCAGTTGGAAACCGGAAACTTGCGGAAGAAAGTATTCCGCAAAGCCTTCATCTGCTCTTCCGAGCCGACTACTTTTTGCATCCGGCTCCAAAACTGGTCCACCTTGTCGTAGATGTCTGACATCCAGGTTCCGTTCGAAAAAAATTCCCCGATTCCCGGTCCTCCAAACGGCGACCGTGTTTGCGAACGCATCGGGGGCGAAATTCGCTGATTGGATGCGTTTGGCAAAGCCCATAAGTGTATTCGGATATGGCTGGTTTACAACCTTATCGTTTGGCGTCCAGGACTCCCAGTTTGACAATTCCGCGGACTTTTACGCGGGTTTCCAAAAATGCGACATTACCCCGCACCCGTTTCGACGTCAAAAACCCCTGAAAACCAGGTTGCGCAACAGTCAATCCAAAAAGGCCCCGATTTTCCTTAACCCACAACTTTCGAGTCCTTTCCAGACCGGTTTCCCAATTTTTGCCGGGGCACCGCAGAACCCGAATCTTTCACCGAATCAACTTCGCCAGTCACCTTCTGCTCCACCAACAAGTTGTCCAAACCTTTGATTTCTGGCGCTTTCGGCAGTCGTCCAAACAGTTTTCCCAACGGACCGTTCAACATGGCAGGCAACAAGATCAAATCACCTGCCAACGCCAGCACCAACAAAACCAGCATCAATCGCGCAAACTGAACCGTCGGCATAAAGGCGGACATCATGAATGGGGCCACGCCCAAACCGCAAATCAACGTCGTGTCGATCATCGATCTCGAACAAAACGCGTAGGCCTGACGGACTCCTTCCAGTCGCGAGCCTGACTGATTTGCTCCCCGCCGATACCACGCCAAAAAATGAATCGTATCATCAACCGAAATGCCCAAGGCAACACTGGCCGTCATCACCGAACCGATTTCAATTTTCGAACCAGACCACCCCATAAATCCAAACACAATTAACGGCGGCATTACGTTTGGAATCATTGCCATCAATCCGGCAGTGAAACTTCGCAACACAATCATCATCGTCAACGCGATCAAACCAAATGCCGTACAGAAACTGACCAGCAAATCGCTGAAGACCTGATGCTGGGCCTTGTACATCATGGGAATCGCGCCGGTGACAGCCGTACTGATTGGCGGCTGGCCGCGCTTGGAAAACGTATTGTTCAGCCCCACCAGCCTTGCATCCAGCAGCTGTTTGACCTGGTCGAGCAGTTGTCCATAATCCACATCGTTCATGGCCGCGACCCGAACGCTGATTCGCCACAGTTGTTCGCCGTTCGAATTGGAGACCAGCCCGGATTCCGACAGCTTGGCGGTACCGTTCGCCCACTGATCCTTCACCACTCGTTGTGCGGCCTGTGGTCCCAGCCCCTTGCCGGACGGCATTGGTGGCCGAAACGTCGCTGCGGACCAGGACGCGTTCACGAATTCGTTCTTGCGAACTCCTTCTTCCAGATATTTCACCGCCATCATCCGGTCCCACTCGTCGAGCGGATGATTTTCGTCAAAGCGAACGACCAATTCCATCGGCACCAGCGGACCAAGGTTGTTCTCCAGCCACACATAGTCCTGAATGATTCGGGTCGATTTTGCAAAACGGTTTTGGATTTTGAATGTCGCTTTCAAATCCTTGACGCCCCATCCAACAACCAGGGTTGCGATCAATGTAACAGCCACAATTGCCAGCGAATATCGGCGTGTAATCCCCGACAACCACAAAATAACCGGCCCCGGATGGACCTCCTGATTTTGGTCAACCATCACCTTGAGGTGCCGGTCTCCCAGCCAACCTGTTCCGCGATTCAAAATCCAAACCAGTGCCAGGACCACGACAGGCAAACTGGCCATGACACCGGCTGCCGAATAAATCCCAAAATTGCTGATCGGCCGAATCCGACTGAGCGCCAACGAGCCCATTCCAATTGCAGTCGTAGCCGAGGCAAGAAACACGGGAAATCCGCCTGACCGCAAGGCGCGCAGCCCCGCCGACATACCATTCTCCGAATCGATTCGCCCACCCGTCGCAACCGCTTTGAGAAAATAATTCACCATGTGGATGCTGGAAGAAACGCCAAGTATCAGGACCAGCGTCGGCAACATGATCATCGTCAGGTTCATGCTTCCGCCACAGTAGTACAGAATTGCCAGGCTCAAGCCGGCACAGTAGCCGGAGACTGCCATGATGATTCCGGCCAGTCGGAAACTTCGCTTGCGATACCACGTCAAACCAAACACGACGACCAGCGTCATCCACAGGAATTGCCGCAGGGCCAGCTTGCTTTCCCGGTCGATTGCGGCACCGTCCATCGTGGGGCCACCCATCCGCAGCTCTTTGGAGTCGAGTCCAATCGAGCCCGTCGCGATCGCCGTCAAACTGTTGATGACAGAGCCCCGGTTTTTAACGAGTCGCTGTTCGGGAACTGCGAGCAGGCAGGTCGTCCGGCCATCCGGACCGATAAACAAACCCGCGCACCTTTTGAACGCAACTTCCGGATCCCATCCAAGATCGATAATCGATTGCAGGATTTCCGGACCCGTGATGATCTTTGAAAAAACGGGCTTGCCGTCCTCGGCGACTGCGCCTGCCAAATCGCGGGCCAGTTTTGCCAGTCGCGGGTCCTCTTTCGTGCAACCATCCCAGCTGACGACAGCCATTTCGTCCAGCCCAAACGAATCGACAAACCATTCGTAACGAACCGATTCTTCAAAGCCCTGGGGCAACCATTGCTTGACGTCGTTCGAAAAAACTCCAAGCGCGCGGACCGCGCCGTAAACAACGAACGGCAACAGCAACAGCACCAATACTGCGGACCAGGCAGATGCTCGTTCAATCAATCTGGATCGCTTTTTCGTAATCACTAACCTGAATTCACCTGGAACTTGGAAACGCCTTGAACGGCAGACTCATTTCGTAACCCGAAGTGTAAACGAGGGAATACCGTGGCAACGACGCTTGGCCTCGCTCACGCTTCGGGTTACGAAAGAATAATCACAGCCACGCAATGATTTGCGATGGGAACCGCTTTTTCGTGGCCTACGAAGTCTACCAGACAACGACCGTTTTTGTCTGGACGGATGAAGACATGTCGCGACAGAATCCCTGCAGTTTGCCTGACGCAAGCCGATTTCAACGGGTTCAACCGTTAACGAAACTCTGGCGAAAAAGGGGACTTTCCCGGATCAGGCATCTGAACACGCTGCCAACAAAAAAAATGGCCCGGAATCCATTAGGATCGCCGGGCCAGTCTTTGATTCTTGATTTGTAGGCCAGTTGTTATCGAACCGGCCGCGTCGCCTAATAGTTGGTCGCCCCATCGCCCAGGTCAACATCGCCAACCATGTGGAAATGGTTGTGGTCGATATAAAGCACTTCCTGTGCTTCCTCATCGTGCAATGTGTGAGGGAACGGCCAACCAACTATTTTCTTCTCGGAGTAGTAGACCGTGCACTTGTAGTGTGCATGGTGCAACTGGACCGGACCAATCAGCGGCACAACTCGTGGCGGATCGATATAGTCAGCGATCTTGTCTTTGACGATGACCACGTTGTTGCGTTGTGTTTCATGCAGTCCTGGAATTCCGCCCTGGACCGGGCGAGCCCGCTCCAGTGCCCAGATCACTTCGTCATCACTCGGTGGATCGAGCGCGACGACTGGCCCGCCAGATGTCAGCGGGCCCAGGATGGGTACGCGAGCGTAACGTTCCTGTATGTGAAACTCATCCTCGTACCGTTTCTGCTGTAAAGGCGAAACCGGGATGGGGATGCTGAATATTCCAAGCGACGGTCCGGTCGCCGTGAAACATCCAGAGCTTGTAGAAAGGATCGCCCCGGCGACAACAGCTGTCAGTGTGGCGAGAAATCGTGTATTTGCCATTGCACTTCCCTTTTTGGTATGCATTCCTGTCTACTTTTATCGTGTTAACCTGTGCGGGACTTGCGGGTTTTCACGGTTTTTCCCCGAAAACAGGTTTTTCCGTTTGAAGCCGAAGAGCAAGCACAAATTCTGCAAGCAAGCTCGCTCTGATTTTGAGGCACGATCGTGTTCCTGGCGGTGAATTATTTTGTGAGCCGTGACGCATTAGCCTGGATTATTCATTAGCCGTTTTGGCTTGTGCTTTGTGACAGCCAGGAAGTTAGAGTTGGCCGTAGTGGACGAGACTACGAGTCCTTGGTTTATTGACGACCAATGAGGGACTCGTAGCCTCGTCCACTACCCTTAAATCACGCGGTCTCAATGCGCGAGCGCCACAGCCCGGTTCCTCACGGCCCACGGCTCATCCACCAACAAAAAAACCCCGGCAAAATGCCAGGGTTCAATCGGTCGTTGTCAGACCAGTCGGAATTGGCTGAGCTCCAGCCAACTCGGCTGACTAGCGATCTTTGAAATCAAGGAACCACCAGCCGTCGTCCCATTCCAGCTGAACTTTTCTCCAGCCCAGTGGAACTTGTGGGTACGGATAGAACGGTCCGATGTACGGCCATGCAGATGCCGAGTACTGCTGCGGATACTGAACCGCTGCGTAGTTCGGGCTGGCTGCATACCCTGGCCAGGCGTAACCCGGCATGTTTGGTTGGCCACCGGCCATCGCTGGAGCGCCGCCACTGGCATAACCCATTGGCATTGGCATAGGGGCACCAACTTGTTGTGCCTGCATCATCTGGCCATTCATTGGCACAGGTACATTGGACAACGTTGCGGGTGCTTGCTGGTACTGCTGAACCGGTTCCTGGTAGGTGGCATAAGCCATCTGGTCCATTTGCTGGGGCTGCATAACCGAAGCCTGACGAACGGAGCCCATGTTGCGAACATTGATGTCGTCCACAACCTGTTTTGCACCGAGATGGCTGGCTTGTTGGGCTGTCTCCAGGATCAGCTGTTCTTGCTGCTCCGAGCTGACATCGCCGCTGAGCCAGATGGTGCCGTTTTCGACACGCATGTCCACATTGAAGCCGCGGAGACTGCCATTTTGCTGATGGGCAGCCAGGCGTGTCTTCACAAAGTCCGCGATCTGTTGATCGTTCGCCATACCGCAGACCGGAGTCATTGCGGCTACAGCGAGAATCGCCAGACCGATTAATGAATGTCGCATTTGGTTCCTCCTGATTGACAACGTTTTCTGTTCGACGGCCAAAAGAGCTTTTTTGCCGCTTTGTATCGTTACAACTGGTCAAGGCAAAAAAGCCGGGTCCTCGAATTGGCCGCAACTGGGGTTCTGCTTTCGCAGCACCTCACGGGTTCCAGGCTACCGGGCCTTAACAGGCATCGGGCTTCGCGATGATCCGCTGCGATTGCGAATCGGCGACGTCAGCCATTTGCCATTAAGCGAATGTTCCGCCACAAGAATCACGGAATCAGGGAGAGCAGCGTTCTGTTTTGGTCCAAATTGAACCGACCGTTTCTGGCCAAAGCGAGCCCCCCCGGACGCGCATCCACGAGTGGAAATCCGTTGTTTGTATTCGGCCTAAATCCCCTTCATGGCTGTGAGATTTTTTCGGATTCTGCCGATCTTCCCGAAAATTCCCTGTGTACGGTGCATCGAACGCTAGCGACGCTGTGGAAGTATGACGGTTACAGAAAGATGCAGGCCGTTGAAGTCAAAATATTCCGCTGCCATCATCACCTGGCAGCGTCGCGACTTGTTCGTCCGAAATCAGTTTTGCAACACCCGTTCGAACATCCAGCATCATTCGCATCGAGACCAGCTTGTCCAATCCTCCATTCGCCCGAATCCAGGTCCGAATCGCTTCGATCCGCGTATCGACCAGCAGCGGTTCTTCGGTCGCGCCGTCATCTGACCAAATCACCTTCGCGCCCTTTGGCCCTGCCGAAGTCCAAAGTTCGAAAGAACCATTGGTTGGGCCAAGTGAATCGGGATATCGAAAAGTCACGATTTGGGTAAGTCCCAAGTCGCGCCATCGATCGCCAAGTTCTCCAGCGATCGCGGCACATGCCAGTACGCGGTTGTCTTGCCAAACCTGCCAATCAGCCAATTGCTCTCCTCCCGCCCGGTACAAACTGATCCTCAACCATTCGTTCGCTTCGGTTTCGCTGGTCGCCTGGCGGTCAAGAATCACTCCCTGTCGATCGACCAACCGGTAATAACCCGCAGGCATTCGGATCGCAGCGACCGGCTTCCGCCAAACGGCAGTGATATCCACGCCATTTGCGGTTTTCTCAATGCGACTTACATCTTCAATTGCTGGAGTACCGTTAACGGCCGCCGCAATTCTTTCAATCGCAGCCGGATTTCCCAAAGTGACTTCCAGCTTGTTGACTTCTTCCGAAACCAGCCGCGTAAATCCTGGTGTTGCCCACGCCCCCGGTTCATTGATTCGAATCTGGTCGGGATGCAGAGTCAGCGATTCAGGCGGAGAAATCCTGTCGCCATACTTTTGCCAAAGACTGTTTCCACCGCCGATCAACAGCAACGTCGATACGATCAAAAACGTGGCTGGATGCAAAAGATAAAAACCCAAACGCCCGATATTCATTCGAACCCCTGCTCAATCGTGGCAAACACCGATGGCGAATCGGAAAGAAGTGCCGATGCCGCAACGAATCCGGACCACCGATCGTTACTCTATACTTCGATCCAATACCGGCAATTGCTTTGACTTACCGTCCCCCATCGGAGAAACCGCATCAAACAGAAAGGCCGCAGGGCAAGAATCACCCTCGACCGAAACAGTTGCAACGATAGTCAGGAACAGGCAATCTTTGCGCCTGAATCAAAGGGGCCACCCTGACCCCTTCGATCCGACAAGATTATTTTTCCAAACCCATTTGGCGGATCACTCGGTCAGCCGCGCGATCCAGTTGCATTCGACGGGCTTGTGCAGTTCCACCCAGCGTTGTCGCGATTTCTTCCCAGGCCAGTCCGGTTCGCCGCAACTCGGATATTTGTCGTTCCTCATCGGTCAGGTTTGATTGCATTTTGGAATACAGTTCCCGGACAGATGCACAATCGCTGGGAGTAGGCTGTTGGTCCGAAATCGACTCGATGGGGACGCCCGCCGGGTCGATTCGTCCGACATCCCGTTTTTGATAACGATGCCGCCGCGACTGGAACGCAAGTTTGTTCCTTGCCATGGCCATCAACAGATTGGTCAACTGGTTTGGACTTTCCAGGTCAAATTGTCCGGCAGCAACGCGCACAAAGAAACTGGACCAAATTGATTGGCAGATATCGACCGAATCAAACATCCGGGCCATCCGGCGGTCAGTCATGTTCATTCGAATCTCGCGGCGTACAACGGGCTCAAAGGTCCGGACCAATTCTTCAGCCGCGGAATGATCGCCTGCGCGAATGCGAGTAATGAAATCGGCAAATTGATCGTCCAGGCTCATACTGGCAATTATCCAGCATCAGTGATGACAAAACAATCAACGGAATCCCGCCTCTGAAGCCGATTTCGTGGTTCTTCACCTGTTTTGTGAGACCAGTCTAGCGGACTAAATTCGAACAAACGCGGTCGGGCAGTATCTTTTCCCTTAACCGGTCAACTCGCTGCGAGTGGTTCTGCCGGATTTCGGTAAACCAATGACCGCAGATCTTTTTTGAACCAATTTCGCCAGCCTTGTACAAAGTTTTTGAAAATTTGTGCGTTTGCGTTTCGGATCGCAATTGGTTCATGGCGGGGAAAGTCAGCATGGAAATCTGATTCTCAGTCAACCAATTGGGACAATCATTACTTTTGGGAGTTGAACATGGTCCGTTTATGCATACCTTTCGTAGCCGGTATTTTTATTTTGAACTCCGCAATGTCATCAGCCAGGCTCGCTGTTGGCGATGTGGTATCGTCTCCGAGCGAGGCAGCTTGGGAAACTGCCATTTCTGATCGTCAACTCGTCGATTTCGAAGGCTTTGGCGGACCTGTCGGAGCGACCTATTTGGCGCTAGGAGTAACATTTGCCAATCACAACAGCGGAGTCCCCATATTTTGGAATGATTTCGTTTTTGAAGGCGTTCAGGCGATGTTTACTCGCGACAATGGCAGCCAGGGCGGGGGCGGGTTTTCGACGGTTTTCAGCAGCCCGCAAATGGGCGTCGCGTTTTGGAGCGGAGACGTCCAGTTTTCAGGTTCGACGGTGTCCTTTTACGACTCCGCAGACTCACTCCTTGGCACGTTCGATCTTTTTGATTCTGGAACAGGCCATGGTGCGACTGTATACGGTTTCAATGGCTTTATTTCGGACACTGCCGAAATTGCCAGAATGGATGTTGCAGTCGGAAGCACCGATGCAGTTAATTTCGACAAGCTCCAGTTCGGGACGACCGCAGTTCCCGAGCCTTCGATCGCAATATTTACCGGCTTTGCTTTGCTCTGCTTTGGCGGAAGTCAATTGACCCGTCGCCCTTAACTCCAATTCAGCCGATTGGAATTCTTCTCACTTCACATCAACAACCCGTGATCGATTATCAGATTCGCAACCCATTTCGAAGGAAAATTGAATGAAAAAAACCTGTATCGCTTTCACCGCCGCGACAATCATCCTCAGCAGTTTCACCGCTGCTGAATCAAGGGCCCAGCCGCAGTTGGATCTGATAGCCACGTACGACACCGGATTGGGTGGCTTCGGCAGTGAGATCATCAGCGTCCGTGAAAAGAACGGGATTGCAGCCCTGACCAACGTGGCGGGGAGCGTCGATCTGCTGGACCTCTCGGATCCGTTTCAGCCACAACTTTTGCGACGTGTGGTGGTCGATACCACATTCGGCACTCCAAACTCCGTCGCCGTTCATCCCCAGCACGACTATTTCCTGGTGGTGACCGGCACGCCGGGAATAATGGGAACCGTTGCGGCCTACCGAATTTCGGACGGCGTTTTTATCTCCTCAGCGCCGGTTGGAATTCAGCCCGACTCAATCGCAATCTCGCCGAATGGCAAGTACGCTGTCGTCGCCAATGAGGCGGAAGGCACCGGGATTGGCGCGAATGGAGGTGACGGTTCGCTCTCAGTCGTGGATTTGGTTGGTTTCAACAGCGTCACGCCATCCCAATTGCTGGTTACCAACGTAGCGCTCCCGTCGGCTGCCGGCCTGCCCGGCTTTAGCTTGCTGAGAACGGATGACGTCGCGCGACTGCCCGTCGACAACCATCCCGCCACTCTGGAACCTGAGACCGTGGCGTTTACTGCGAACAGCCGATTTGCCTACATTTCACTTGAGGAGAACAGCGGTGTTGTTCGGCTCAACCTGAAAAATTTGGAACTGACCTACTTCGGCCTCGGCCAGACCCTTCACGACGCCGATCTGGTCGTGGATGGGGTCTACAACCCGGTGGTTGACTCACTTGTGTCGTACCGTGAACCCGATGGAATCGCACTTGATCAGTCCGGGAAAATTTTTGTGACGGCCGACGAGGGTGATACCCGGAATGCTGCGGGATCCAGTGGTCCCCGCGGCGGGCGGACAGTGAGCGTGTTCGATGCCCGCACCGGTGTTTTGCTGGGCGATACCGGCTCGCAGATTGACGATTCAGCAGGTCTGTTTGGTATCTATCCGGACAGTCGCAGCAACCGCGGCGGTTCGGAGCCCGAAGTTCTCGACCTCACGCACCACCACGGCATGACCCTGGTTGCGGTAGGCCTGGAACGCGCAAACGCAGTTGCGCTGATCGATGTCAGCAACCCATGTACGCCTTTTGTGATCGACCTTGCACCGGTCGGCCTAGCGCCTGAAGGAATCAAGTTCTTTCACCGTCATGGGCAGCTGTATGTGGCCGTAGCAAACGAAGTATCGGGGACAGTATCAATCCTCGAAGTATTCGATTTCTAACCTTGGAAACGAAGCCCCAGGACGTGCCAGTCAGACCCCAATCGGGGTCTGACGCATTTTCTCCTGATTAACAATGACGGCACGGGCATGACCAATGGCAATCGCGCAGTTATCACCAAAGGGTTTAGGTTCAGCAGCGGATAGACCAGTATCAAAACAGGTTACTTCGTCGCCACCGGAAACGACCTTTTTTTAACGTCTAACTGGACAGCGCCACGATTGCAAAATCGCTGCATTTTTGGAATTTCAGCCGGAACGCATTAGGGTCCGGTTTTTCCCGCTTTTTGCATGCATAAACCGGGTGCTATCCGCATTGCGGCTGATCCGCACATGGTGCGGTCCTGCCAGTGCTTTGTCACTCCTTAAACTTGGGGTCCCACTGCCAGGCCAAGGCCTCGTTGTCTGAAGCAACACATACCAACACTGGCCGAGCCAGTGGCACATAACCCCAATTTCTGGCATTGACGCAGCACTAGCCAATTCCGGGTTCATTGCCAGTCGCAATCGCAGGTTCAGAACAGTAAGCTGAGTTCGGTTTGCATTTATTCCTGCGACCATTGGCGAGGCGACCCCGTTGGAACAATACAGCGATATTCTACTGCCTCCCCGGCAATTTTTTTTCAGGTTGGCCAAGTTTGGCTTCTATGCAACAGTCCTGGGAATCATTTCATTGACCATTGGAATGGCGGGTTTCAGGACCCTCGAAGGACAAACCTGGCCGGAGTCGTTTCTGAACGCAGCGATGCTGTTGTCGGCATTGGGGCCAGTCGGCGAACCGGCGACAGATGCCGGGAAAATTTTTGCGGGCTGTTACGCATTGTACTGTGGTCTGATTTTTCTGATCACCGTCGGCCTGCTCGTAACGCCCGTCGCCCATCGCTTGCTGCACGTTTTTCACGCTGACCCGGATGAAGAATCGAAGGCATCGGGCGACAATCAGGAGCAATAAGACTTGAGCAGAGCGATTCTGGAGGAAATCTTTGCCCGTGCAACCGTTTTTCAGGTCGCTTGCAAGTTTCAAACAGGACCGTAAGCCGACCGATGC
>JAYVKA010000351.1:0-2450 GCA_043768885.1 Planctomycetota bacterium | reverse complement strand
CTGAACAACAACGACGTCCTCGGCATGTGGCATGTCGAACTGGGAAACTGGTTTGAAATCGGAACCTTTTACACGGTGATCGCAGGGCTTTTGAACTTGCTGGCGATCTACGATGCCTTTGCCGGCCCAGTCATTCTAGCTACGGTTCAGGATCCGTTTAAGGAAGAGTAACCAGGTCCGCGCTGAACGAATGGCTTTTGCGGAAATCACGGGAAAAATCAATGCTTCAGTCTTACCTGTTGGCCGAAATCGTGGCGGTTCCACGAATGTATTACATCGTCCCGCTAATTATCGCGGTCAGTTTCGTTTACGGCGCGACGCGACATGAACGGCTGGACCAGATTCTGATTCACTCGATGCGTTCGGCAATCTGGATCAGCTGTTTTCTGGCGATCATTTTGGGCCTGATCTGGTTTGGCGGTTTGTGGAATTAGTCGCAGAGTCTTCCGGTATTTTCTGTATTCGTGCCAATTTGGAATCCCGGTTTCTGGCCTGCGGGATTTGCCGCAATTAGGATGGATCCGGTTGTGAGCGATTCAGGCTCGCACGACCTCCACGAATTCCAAAACTTCTTTTGAAAGTGCATCCCAGATGAAGCCGGGAATCTGCAATCTGATTGCGCGAACTGCATTGGTGTTGTTGCTGACGACTGTTCCATCGATCCTGTGCCAGGCTCAATCCACATCGGGTCTGAATTTGCCAACCAGTCTTTGGCCAGAAGGAATTGCGTGGAACCAGGACATCCCGACTCCGAAGGAGTATTTCGGTTTCGATATCGGGAAACGGCATTTGCGACACGATCAGGTTGTCGGGTATTTGAAAGTGCTTGCCGAAAAATCAGAGCGTTTGACGACCGAAACCTATGGCAACACGCAAGGCGGTCGGCCGCTGCTGTTGTTGACCATTACCTCCAACGCGAATCGGGCCAACCTCGACCAGATTCGGCGCGACCATCATCGCCTGAACAGTTCGTCCACGTCTGCGAATGTCGATATCGCGAACATGCCCGTGGTCATGAACATGGGTTACAGCGTCCACGGAGACGAGTCCAGCGCGGGAAACGTAGCACCGCTGGTCGCGTATTTTTTGGCGGCTGGTGAGGGAGAATTCATCGAGCAAATTTTGACGAATTGCATCGTTTTGTTGGACCCGTGCCTGAATCCGGACGGGTTTCAAAGGTTCTCGAGTTGGGCCAGCGAATATCAGGGGCTCGGAACAAACGCCGACCCAGCCCACATCGAGCACAATCAGAGCTGGCCTCCCGGCCGAGTGAATCATTACTGGTTCGATTTGAATCGGGACTGGATGCCTTTGACCCAACTGGAAAGTCAGGCGCGAATGAAATGGTTCCACCAGTGGAAACCCGACGTCGTGTTGGACTTTCACGAAATGGGTTCCAATTCGACTTTCTTTTTTCAGCCAGGTGAACCGAAGCGAAAACACCCTCTGACGCCTGCCGAGAACGTTACCTTGACTGGACGATTTGCCGAATATCACGCGCGGATGCTGGACAGCATTGGATCGGTTTATTTCACGCAGGAAGTGTTTGACGATTTCTACATGGGCAAGGGCTCGACCTATCCCGATTTGCACGGCGCGGTCGGGATTTTGTTTGAGCAGGCCGGGAGTCGCGGCCGGGTCCAGGAAACTTCCAACGGTTTGTTGACCTTTGCCGACACGATCAAGAACCAGTTCGCAGCTTCGCGTTCGAGTTTGCAGGCCGCCGTCGATATGCGACTGGATTTGCTCGAAAACAAACGTCGCTTTTATTCAAAGTCCGCAGACCTTGCAGCAGAACAGTCCGTTCGAACGCACGTGTTCACCGCACCCGGAAACCACAGCCGCTTGCAGGCCTTTGCCGATATTCTGTTGCGACACGATATCGATTGTTATTGGCCGAAAGAAGATTTGGCCTTCGGCGACCAGACGTTCGGCGCGAGGGACTCGCTGGTCGTTCCGGCAGATCAGGCTGATTATCTGTTCCTGCAATCGATACTGGAAAAGCGTACCGAGTTTGAAGAAAACGTCTTCTACGACGTATCCGCCTGGACAATGCCGCTGGCGTTTGGAATGAAACACCAAGAGTTGTCCCGCGTCATTTCGCGGGATCAATTAGAAAAGGCAAGGGTTGGCCAAAAGTCTCCACTGGAATTTGCCGTTTCGGAAAACGATATCGCGTATTTGATGGACTGGCGCGATGACCGGGCCGCGTACTGGGTGAATCGCCTGCTGGAGCGGGAGTATCTGGTCAAAGTTGCCGTGCAGGGCCTGACGGTTGGCAGCGCTGAATCGCCAGTTGCACTCGCGCCGGGCACCTGTTTGGTTGCTCTTGGACAACAAACGAAGAGTCAGCCACAGTTGATGACAATGTTGCAAAGGGCCAGTGCCGATGGAGTTCGAGTCGTTCCGGTTTCGGCCGGACTGACTCCCGAAGGGATCGATCTCGGGAG
>JAYVKA010000350.1:0-8874 GCA_043768885.1 Planctomycetota bacterium | reverse complement strand
GCTCCAACCACAAACTCTGCGGAAAATTTTGGATGGAAAGCAATACGGCCCACAACAAAAGACCCCCGTCCCCTTACCGTTGTTCACCCCAGGCTTCTTATGGCAGAACTGCCGCCGCAGTTTTCGAACGCCATCCAATCAGCGACCCGCTGGTTTGATACTCGCCGATCCTGATGATATTGATTTCGCGAATAACTCGCTTGGGGCAACCATCATTCTTCAACAATCAGCTTCCACGCTTTGATGGAGTGTTTATGGAAGTAGTAGACATAGTCCCCAAAGTGCAAAAGGCGTTCAGAAAACTCTTTTTCTGGGGCCGGGCTGAAGTTCTTGCGTGGCTCCTTCAATCCGAAAATCCGGAATCCGGATTGAACGTCGTCTGCCTGTTTTGGTCGATCCGCTGCTTCACTATTGCCTGAAGATTCGGGCGGGATTGGCATGATCAGCCATCGGGAATTTTCCGACACATACCCCATCGCCTCGGGATAATTGGATTCCAAAACGGCGGTTTCGGACTCCATTAACTGAGGACCGACAAGCGGTTCCGCTGTCAAATCCATCATCAACAACCTTCCGGGTCGCGAGACATAAAAAGTTGTTTCAGCGGCTGAAATCATAGTTTCGCCAGTCTTTTCAAATCCGAACAAATCCCGTTCAAGAAGCCGAGTCAGCTTTCCGGTTTCCAGATTCAATTCCAGAAGCGTCATTGGGTGAGCAGCGAGCGTCACAATGTTGCCACGGGTGCGAATGTGTTTGAGCAATGGGTAACCTGTAAATCCGCTCGGATTGACGTGCGTTCCGCTTGCGTCAGAAAATTCTTTCCATGAAAACATGTGCTTTGCCTGTCTCTCGCCGCCAACCATCCAGTATGCTCCTTTCTCGCCATAAATCAGTGTCGCCGGAGGAAATTGTGTGTGGTCCCAAAATTCACTTGCCTGTCGCGACTTTCTGTCATCCGGCGGAAACAATGGCATGGCGAATTTTTCAGAAACTTCTCCTGACTTGAGGTTGATAAGGAAAATCCCAAACGGCTTGAATTGGAGACACACAATTTGGTCATTTCCACAGAAATAAAAACCACCCCACGGGTTGCCGTTCTTAAAAGGCCCCTCTCCGGATTTCAAAGGCAATATTTCTGGCAAAGTCTTCTCACCGGTCGCGGCATTGAGAACTGTCAAACTCCATTTCTTGTGTTTGGACAATTCGTCGGACACAATCTGGTATGGAATAACAAGAAAGCTATTTCCATCGGGCGACAGAGACACGTCTTCAATTTCGTGGCCGTCGGGCACGCTCCATTCCCATTCCTTCACCATCGATTGGCCAAACATCGTACATGGCACTAAAGTTACAACCAGGAAAACAATAACCTGAAAGAATCCCAACAGTCGAGTCGAGATTTCAAACAACATAGACGCCTGCGTCACTTTCATTTCACCAGTTCTCCATTGATAGAGCCGTTGCCAAGCATGGAAATTCTGCCGATGTTTCTCGAATTCCAACAAGCCATTGCATCATTTCTTCGGTCCGGGGGGCGGATAAACCAACAGAATCTCACCTGGAATTTCGGTTGCGTCATCCATTACAGGCCCCCAGATGGGGTCATGCGTTTCCTCGCCTGGCTTTGTCCTCATGTTGAAGAGCAATCTGTGCGTGGAGACTAATATTTCTTTTCCTGTTTTTTGGGCCAAGTCCGCAACTTTACAGAGGATACCGCTAGAGCCCTGGCTGCAAGCAAGTAGGCAGATCCTGCCATTTACCTTTTCCTTAATTATATCTGCAACATCTTTAGGAATAGTCGTTGAATCAATCAGCACATCAGGGATCGGATTTTTAGGATCAGGACTATCAAAGGTAGCGCGTATTCCTCCCCCCGAACTTCCGTGGCCAGCCAGAATCATGTCCATAACGGGATCGTCGATTTTCAAGAGCCCTTCACCGATCGCCGCCCAAGATTCTATCCCTTCAACGACCGTTATATCGGGATTCAAGCTTTTCAAAACGCCTGCTACTCTTTTGCCCTCACCTGGTGTGGCAAAAACAACTGTACCCCTACCAAAAGTAATAGGTTTTTCAATCTCACCTTCTTTGTTGAGAGGGAAGTTATTCTGGTCAATCAGTACACGAACAAGGACATTTCTTCCATCATCTGCCATTCGGGGACAGATCAAAGGGGGACAGATCAAAGGGGGACAGATCAAAGGGGACAGATCAAAGGGGACAGATCAAAGGGGTCAGGACTCTTTAATCGGTTTCTTGAGTCAATGAGTCCTGACCCAATACTGTTCGCAATACTGTTCGGCACGATTGGAACGATCGCAGTACCCTGCAGGTCGGACCGGAATATCGGTCGCATACCATCGGAAAGGGGTTGTGACTGAGTCAATCCGCCTGCATGCAGCACGTTGTCGGAAATCCGCTCATTCAGATTCTGCGCACCGGAAAGGCCAGTACCGACAGTAATCTGAACCTTGCCAATTCTGCTACTGGAAGAGCTATCAGCGACAGTGTACAGAAACGAATCCACCCCAACAAAACCCGTGTTGGGCAAGTAATTGAAAGTCCCATCCGCGTAAAGCGTCACGCTGCCATTGCTGGGGTTTGAAACCTTGCTGGCAATCAGTGTTGAACCTTCCGGGTCGAAATCGTTGGCCAACAGCCCGGTCGCCACTGTATTGCGAATCAACGATGTGTTGATCGGAGTCGTCAGGTTCAGATCATCGCCAATCAGTGGCGTTGCGTTGAGTAACTGCCGCGGTTCGAGGGGTTGGTATTCCGGCGATTGCCGGTCATGGTTTTTTCTTGCTTTAGGTTTCAGTTCCTTGACTTGCTGAATTCGACTTCGAACTTTTTTGTGGCGTTGCATCTCTATTCTCGTTCCATTGGAATTCGAAAATACAAAACCCGGGAGAGTTCAAAATAGAGTCAGCCCGGTTTGGCGAGTCAACTATGCCAAAGGGGATTTCCCCGATCTTGTGCTCAGGTAGCTGATAGCAAGCCTGTTTGCCAAATTCAAACAGTCGTACTTCCAAAGCCGGTTTTCCTCATTTCATTCGCAATCGGGAATGCGACGATTTCCATTTCCCACTGAATCGGACGAGCACTTTTGTTTTTTTCGGTCGGCACGGCGGCGAGTATTTGGGGTCCGTTTCCCGAGGGTTCCTGGATCAATTCACAGCCGACCAAACCAAAAGGGCGAATTCGGAATCGAATGTCTTGACAAAGCATTTCGAGGAAACCCCCGCCCGATAGTTGAGTTTTTTGGAACAGTGAACCAGAGTGATAACGGAAAGTCTCGCCAGCCATCCATTTGCAACCAGCCCAGCCTTCGTTGTTGCGAAGATTGACTGCGTACTGAAAAACCAGTGAATTCAAACCGGAATTTTCAGCGTCGTTTGGTTTCATCTTGCTCATCAGGATTGACGCCGACCAGTGACCGCGGCCGGCCATGCCGACCGCGAGCAGGACCGGAGTGCCGTTGATTTCCTGCAGGTGCATTTGCTGGAGGGGAGGACTGGGGGGGAAGTCGTCACTGGGAGTTCCTTCCATACTGCGCAACAGCATTGTTTCTGCACCCTGATCGTCGATCCAGATGACCGTCGATTGAAAGCGATCTTTTGTTCGTTCACATCGCAATGCCAGTCCGTGGCCGATGGCGGATGAGCGGAGAGTCAGCGTTTCAGAATTGGACATTGGGCTTCGGTCAGGAAAGACAATGGGCTTGGTTGTCGCCGGGCTCAATTTGCACAAAACAGATTATTCGCCGGCTGGCTTTTCGTTTTTGACTCGCCATTGCAGCGTCGCGTCGAGGAATCCCTGAATGTCGCCGTCGAGGACGCCGTGAAAATCGCCTTTTGAAAAACCGCTGCGCACGTCTTTGACGCGCTGGTCGGGATGCTGGAAATAGTTGCGAATTTGGCTTCCAAAACCGACCCGGGCCTTGTTTTGGTATTTCGTCGCTGCCTCTTCCTCACGTTTGAGTTCTTCAGCCTGGGCCATCTTGGCCCGCAGCATTTTCCAGGCAGTCGCACGGTTCTTTTGTTGGCTTCTCTCGTTTTGGCATTGGACGACGATGCCGGTTGGCATGTGTGTCATGCGGACAGCGCTATCCGTTTTGTTCACGTGCTGACCACCCGCTCCACTGGCGCGATAGGTGTCCACGCGAACGTCGGCTTCGTCGATCTCAATCTGGACCGAGTCATCGATTTCAGGAGTTACGTCGATAGCCGTGAAACTTGTCTGGCGTTTGCCTTCGCTGTTGAACGGGCTAATTCGCACCAGCCGGTGCAATCCGGTTTCGCCTTTGAGATATCCGTAAGCCATCGGTCCCCGGATTGCCAGCGAGGCACTTTGGATTCCGGCCGTCAGATCGTCCTGCCGATCGAGCAGTTCGACCGAGTAATCGTTCTGGCTTGCCCACTGGATGTACATTCGCAACATCATCTCGGCCCAGTCGTTGGCGTCGGTCCCTCCGTCGCGGGCGTGGATCGTCATGATCGCGTTGGCCGAATCGTGTTCGCCATTCAGAAGCGATTTCAGTTCGAGATCATCGAGCAGTTTTTCGAGGCGGGCAATTTCAACAGCGACTTCTTCTTCGATCGAAGCGTCTTCTTCGGCCATTTCCAGCATGCCGGACAGATCGATACAGCCGCCGATGACCGACTCCAGAGGCGTCGCAATCATTTTGTGGGTTTTCAGCTGCGCGACCGTCTGCTGGGCCGTTTCCTGATTATCCCAGAAACCGGGCGATCCCATTTTCAGTTCAATTTCGCTGACCGACTGGACATGCTTGTCGTAGTCAAAGACTGTCCCGGAGCTGGACGACTCGTTGCTGGATCAATTCGGCTCGATTGTAGAGATCGGGATCGTTCATGTGCGAAAATGGTCCAGCGGGTACTGCCCGGCTGTGATGGTGGGGCTGGGTGAATGGGGGACTTGGTGTCGATACGTTACGACAAAAAAGACTCCAGGGCCAGAGGGAAGTTCGCGCAGGCAATGGGAGTCTGACATACTGGGCGAATTGCGATATCGGTTCGTCGTGCCAGTTCGATCCGGCCCACGGCCTGTTTCAGAAGGCCGGATAAAGGAATTCCCCGGAATGTAGGGGCATTCGGCTGCGGGGATTGGACGATTCGCGGGCTGGCAGAGTAAACTTGAAGTTCGACTGCGCAGTCCCGCGGCAACAGGTTGAAAGGCCACCGAAAGTTTCGGCTGGTCGATCCTTGCTGACAAACGACGCAGGCCGGTTTTCAGGAACAGAACAAACCCGGATTAGAAAAGAGCATCGTTCATGGCGCACGGCACCGCACAAAAGGGAGCTTCGGCAACACCGGACACACAGGTTTCCGCCGAAGAACTCGCGAGGCGTTTCAACAAAAAACGCGAAGACCGCGAGGTAGACCGCTATTTCCGGGCCCTCGTGAAAATGAAAGGGAGCGACTTGCACATGAAAGTCGGTCGCCCGCCCATCATTCGCATCCACGGAACCCTGACCGACTTGAACCGGGGTCCGATCGAAGCCGAAGAAATGATCCGGCTGTTGTTGCCGATCATGAACGAACGGCAGAGAGCGATTTTTGATCGCGATGGCGGTACCGACTTTGCCTACATCGTCGATGTCGATGGCGAGTCGTGGCGATTCCGTGTCAACCTGCTGCAGCAGCTGGGGAACCTCGGTATGGTCGCCCGCCGTGTGAACAATTTTATTCCTGGCTTCGAAGGGCTAAACCTTCCGCCGGTCATGGAAACGCTTTGCCACTTTGACCAGGGGATGGTGTTGTTGGCCGGTGTTACGGGTTCCGGAAAAAGCACGACGATCGCGTCGATGCTGAACTACATCAACCGGATTTACAAAAAACACATCCTGACACTCGAAGATCCGATCGAGTTTGTTTTCAAGGACGAAAAGTGCCTGATCAACCAGCGCGAAGTTGGCCAGGATGTTTTGGACTTTGGTATCGGCATGAAGCATGCGGTTCGCGAAGACCCGGACGTCATTCTGGTCGGCGAGATGCGTGATCAGGAAACGTTTATGACCGCGATTCACGCGGCCGAAACCGGGCACCTCGTGTTTGGAACGATCCACGCATCGAGTGCTCCGTCCACGATCGGCCGTATTCTCGACCTGTTCTCCGAAGACATGCATAGCGCTATTCGCAGCGCGATCGCAATGAACATGAAAGCGATCGTCGCCCAGAAGCTGCTCAAGAGCATCAAGCCCGACGTCGGTCGCGTGCCCACTTGCGAAGTCATGACGTTTAACCCGACAGTAAAAAAACTGATTCTGGAAGAGCAGGACCACAAGCTGGCCGATGCGATCCGGATCGGTGAAGCGGAAGGGATGCAGGAATTTACGAAGAGCCTGAAAGACCTGATCGACAAGGAGTTGATCGACCGACCGACTGCGTTCGAAGTCGCGCCGAACAAGGAGGCCCTGAAAATGCGGCTGAAAGGCATTCACGTTTCGCAACCAGGGATTCTTTGATGCTCCGTTTTGCCGTTGCAATTTGTTGCCTGCTGGTCGCCGGGCTGGTTTGGCCGGAAGGCGTTTATGCCCAATCCGACCAAATTGGCATCAATATCGACAACTACCTCTCAGCCCGTTACGGCGAGTTTTTCTCGTGGTACAAGCTGATGATCGTGGTCCTGGTTTGGCTGGTCTGGATTTTCATCATGGACCGGATCAATCGTGATCTGTTGCGATGGAGTGACGACCTCGAAATGTCCACCGAGACTTGGAATACGGTCAATGTCGGCGTCATGATTTTGGGAGTCGGCTGTGTCCTGTTCGTGCCGATTTTCTGGGTGGGAATGCCGTTGTTTGTTCTTGCGGCGTTTCTGCCCGCAATTATTTTTCGGGCCGTTCGCCGTAGCCGCCTGAAATCGAGTGCTGGTTTGCTTTACAAAATCAAAGGCAAGAGTGATCTGAAGAATGAGGATTTTGAAGAAGCGGAAATCGGCAAGCTCCAGTTCCGTCCCGAAGGCGATGAAACGACCCGAACCCGTTTGCAGATCGAAGCCCGACAGTCTCCGGTAATCGAACTCACAAAAAACCTGCTCGGCAACGGACTGGCAGGCCGGGTCGATCTTTTGCGACTGGAATATACACGTCAGGGTGTGGCAGGCCGGATGCAAATCGATGGTGTCTGGAATCCGATGCCACCGCTCGATCGTGAGCAAGGCGATCAGATGCTGGTCACCATTAAAAACCTGGCCGGAATGAATCCTGCCGAACGCAGAAAGCAACAACAGGGCCGGTTTGGAATCAAGTGGGATGATGCAAAACTGGAAGCGACCGTTGAAGTCACCAGCCAGGGAGTCGCAGCCGGCGAAATCGTTCAAATCAAATACCAGCGCGGAGCAGCGAAGGCCAAAACACTTGTCGAAATCGGGCTGGCCCAGGAAAGTGCGGAGCGTGCCAAACGTTTGCTGAACGCGCCGGGCTTGATTGTTATTTCGGCGCCGCAGCATGGAGGCCTGACAACGTTGTGGCAATCGTGCCTGATGACATCGGACCGGATGACGCGCGACGTTGTGGCCTTCGTCAAGGAAACGGAAATAGAGACGAGACTGGAGAACATTCTTCAACGACCGATCAAGACCGGGGAAGATCCGCTCGAAAACATGAGAAAGTCGATGTTGACCCAGCCCAACGTGCTGGTCATTCCGGATTTGTTGAGCCCGAAAGTCGCGGACGCAGCCACGAACGAAGTTGTCAATCAGGAACGATCCTGCATCACGCGAACGAATGCAGATTCCTGTGCTGAAGCGTTGTTGAGTGTTTACAAACAGGTTGGCGACCGGAAACAGTTTGCCCAGGCATTGTCAGGAATCATCAACCAGCGGCTGGTCCGGCGTCTTTGCCGAAAATGCAAGGTGGAAGTGCCGGTAAAACCAGAGCTGATCTTGAAACTGGGCGGAAACCCCAAGACGCAAAAAACACTGTTCCGGCATTACCAGTTGCCACCAATCGAACAACGGATCGATGAAAAAGGCAACCCGGTCGAGATGAAACCATGCTCTACTTGCGGCGGGACCGGATTCATCGACCGGACAGCGGCACTGGAGATCGTCGAGGTTGATGACGCGATCCGTCAGGTATTGCTGAAGTCGCCAACAGTGGAAGACCTCGACAAGGCGTTTCGCGCGGCAGGTTCACGAACGGCGCTGGAAGAGGCTTCGCGGCTGGTGTTGTCCGGCGAGACTTCGCTGGAAGAAGTCCGACGCGTTTTTCGTCCGTCCAAATAACCGGATTTGATTCATCGTTTTTTTCGCTGGAATTCCCCAACGTATGGCAAAGAACAGGCAAATCGAATTGCCGCCCATCGATTTCGAAGCGGCTGGAAGCACCGCCGAAGAACAAAAGGCGCTGCTGGAAACTGTCGAGCCGACCGAAGGCTTCGCCATGATGACGCTGATGTGCGTCGATGTGATCATGCGGAGGACCGATGTTGCGCTGTTCGATTTCAATGCCCAGGCAGTCCCCTTCCGTTACCAAATCGATGGAATCTGGACGGCGATGCCGGGAATGGATCGTGCGACAGGCGACCCGATGTTGGCCAGTTTGAAGCAACTTGCCGGAATGAACTGGCAAGACCGCCGCAACCGGCAGGAAGGCAAATTCCGCGCTCTGTTCCGGAAAAACCGCTACGAGTTTCGCGTCGTCAGCCAGGGAACCAAAACCGGCGAACGGGTCGCCATCTACATCGGCCGCAAACGCGATTCGCTGGACAGGCTCAGCGACCTCGGCATGCGCGACGGCATGAAAACGCAAATCGCGGCGATTCTCAACGAAAAACAGGGGCTGTCGATTTGCAGCGCCATTCCTGGCGAAGGAATGACCGCTTGCTGGCGTGGATTTCTCGCTGGCGGCGA
>JAYVKA010000349.1:0-2769 GCA_043768885.1 Planctomycetota bacterium | reverse complement strand
GTACGATACACTTCCAGTGGATCACAATTCAGATCGGTTTCCATCCGCTGGCTAAGCACTACCTGGAAAATGTCCCCGGCCCGAATGTACTCGACAGCTGATCGGACCGCAGACTCAAATTCCGGCTGGTCCATGTTCGCCTGCAAATCCAACTCCAATTCGCAATCCGGATTTGGATCGACATCAACAATTCGCATGCCGATATCAGGCTGCTCCAGTATCCGGATCGTCTGCTCGATTCGTTGTTGCGCGTTTCGCCACGCAAGTTCCGCAGTGTCGTGTTCGCCAGGCCAGGCCAGCACGATCACTGAAACCGTTCGGGTCACATTGTCAAAAACGACGATCCGGTCGAAAAAAGAGAAACTCAAGTCCGGCAAGTTGCGATCATCGGCTGGCGCATTTGGAAGATTTTCGACATAGCGAACGGTGTCGTATCCCGCATATCCGATCGCGCCTCCGGCAAATGGCGGCAATCCCGGGATCGGCGCGACTCGTACCGCACGCAGTTCCTCCCGCAGCCGATGAAGTGGATTCCCAACCACAAATTCTGTCGATTTGTGACCTTCGCGAATAGTCACCCGGTCGCCTGTCGCCGACAGTGTCTTGTGCGGACTGGTCGCGAGAAAACTGTACCGGCCAATTTTCTCGCCGCCTGTTACACTTTCGAACAAACAGCCCGTTTCGCCATCATCCAGACGCCGAAACGCGGCCACCGGCGTCAGCCCATCTGCCAGCAACCGTCGGCAAACCGGCACCGCCGTATGCTGGCTGGCGACCTTCAGAAAATTTTCAAAGTCCGGAACGCTTCCGCCCGGCAAGGAATAGTCTTTCATTCGGACTTGAAACCGGTTTGCGGCAATGCGTATGATTCTGCGTAATTGATCACGAATCGATTGTGCTCCCGAAGGTGTATTCCGCTCGACCGGGCAAATCACAACCCGAAGTGTTAACGAGGGCACACAACCCAATTCGCAACACGCCAGCAGAATACCAGATTTGAAATCAACAGCAACGCAAACCGCATTGCACCGCTTGCGATTTGGTGGCATAACGGCGATGCTAACCAGTCAGGGTTCGACCCACCCTTTTCCCGCATACAGGCAAGATCCATGAAATGTCAGAATTGCGAAAAGCCGGCAACTTTTCACATCACCGACCTGACCGGTGAGGCCCTGGTTGAATTGCACCTATGCGCCGAATGCGCTCGCGAGCATTTGCAGCCCGGACCGGCCGGTCTCCCTGCTCCAACGATCAGTGGCGTTTTGGAAAAGCAATTGAAGCTCGGCCAAACCGCCGAAGAACTTCGCAAGCTCGACGAGCGCGAGTGCCCGGTCTGCGGGATCACCTTTCGCGAGTTTCGCCAAATTGGCCGGCTCGGTTGCCCGCACGATTACGAAGTATTTGGCACCGAACTCGAAGGTTTGCTCGTCAATATTCACGGCAGCGAAAAACATGCAGGGAAAAAACCGCAGCATCATCCGAAAGACCCCGCTGCCGCGATTCAGACGATTCGACTGCGACGCGAACTGCGTGAGGCGGTCGAGCACGAAGACTACGAGTTGGCATCGCAACTGAGGGATCGAATCCGGAAATACGAGGAGGAAGCGTATGCTGGCTCTTGAGCGACTGGCCGAAGGCTGCGGGGAATGGCTCCGGGGCGTGGGACCGGAATCAGACGTTGTGATGAGCAGCCGAATCCGGCTGGCCCGCAACCTCGCCGACTTTCCCTTCATCCGCCGTTGCACCGATATCGATCGGGCCAACATCGAATCGATCGTCTGCGAACGAATGAAGCGACAGGAACGGCTGGCTTCGCTCGAATACGTCAGCGTCGCAGAACTCGAAGCGGTCGATCGCCAATTCCTGGTCGAGCGACAGTTGATTTCCCGCGAACTGGCCGAGGCCGAAGGTGCCCGCACCGTGGCGATCGATCCCGACGAGCGGATGAGCGTGATGGTCAACGAGGAAGACCATCTGCGTATTCAGGTCATGAAAAGCGGCTTTGACGTTGCCGAAGCCTGGAACCAGATCAACGAACTCGACGATCTGATCGAAGGCCAGGTCAACTATGCCTTCCACGACCGACTGGGATACCTGACCGCCTGCCCCACAAACGTCGGCACCGGAATGCGAGTTAGCGTGCTGATGCATTTGCCCGCGCTGGTGATTACGGACCAGATCGAAAAAGTCTTCCGCAGCCTCGCCCGTCTGAACCTGGTCGTTCGCGGAATGTACGGCGAAGGCACGCAAGCGATGGGCGACTTCTACCAGATCAGCAACCAGCTAACACTTGGAAAGACCGAAGAAGACCTTGTCGCCCGCGTCGCCGAAGTTGTCCCTGTCGTTGTCAGTTACGAGCGCAAGGCCCGCGAGCATTTGGTTACCGAAAACCAGCACGACTTGTTCGACCAGGTCAGCCGCGCTTACGGCACCCTTCAAAGCGCACAGCAAATCAGCAGCGAAGAAACGATGCAACTTCTCTCGCGCGTCCGAATGGGAGTCAACCTCGGCCTGATCGGCGACGTCGAGTTGTTGACCGTCAACAAACTGTTCATCCACACCCAACCCGCGCATCTGCAAAAACTCGCCCGCAGCCCGTTAACATCTAACCAGCGCAACATCGAGCGAGCAAACTACCTCCAAAGCCACCTAAAACCCCGCAAAGACTCGCCCGAACGAAATTGATTAAGGTAGACGGCCGGTTTTGGTTACGCCCGGAAATCGCGGCAACCCAGGGCGGAGTGATACCGACGTTCCAGCCATACAGCC
>JAYVKA010000348.1:0-2623 GCA_043768885.1 Planctomycetota bacterium | reverse complement strand
CGTCACGATCAAGGAAACAAACAGTCGGATAAAGGTCGCTTCCAAAGCATCGCAGCCCTTCTCCATGCCGATTTTCGAAAACACGGCACCGACGGCCTGGCACACGGCAGCAAGAATTCCAAACAGTACTCCGAGGTAACGCGAACCCGGCAGCAAACCCGGCGATTCAATCGCGCGCTTTCTGCCAGCGACCACCGTGATCAAGCCGGTCACGGTCAGCGAAATTCCGAGGATCATCCACAGGGTGATCGACTCCTGCAAATACCTCCAGCCGAGTGCTGCTGCAAATAACGGAGCGGTTGTCGCCAACATTAGAGCCTGTCTCGCACCGAGGATTTGAATGCAGCGGAAATAACATGTGTCACCCAACACGATTCCGATCAACGCACTCATCGCCAGCCAACCCCACGCTGTCGAATCGGCCCGAAAGACAGCCTGACCGGTAATCAGCGCGAACAGGGTGAGGTGAATGAGCAGGATCGTGCTGCCGACGGCGTTCTTGGAAAAGTTCAAGCCAAGAGCCGTGAGATTGATTTTGCTCCAAAGCAAACTGGAAACCGTCCAGAAGAATGCAGCTCCGAGCGCAGCCCATTCCCCGATTCCCATGCGGATCTCCGTGTGCCGACGCGACAGAATCCAATTCTGCCTTCAGGGGCTGCATTTCAAAAGGATTGAACTAATGGCGCGGTTCAAAAGTAGCTCGGTGGTCCTCCACCGGGAATCACGGCGGAGGACCGCCGTGCTACTCTACCCGTCAGCCAGCGGTTTCTTTCGCTCGGTGATATTCGGGCAGGTCGCACTTTGGTCCACGTTGATCTGGATGTATTCCTGCATGTCTTCGGCGACATCGTCTTCGTGGAAAATCGCCTCGACCGGACACTCGGGAACACAAGCCTCGCAATCGATACACTCATCCGGATTGATGTACAGCATCGTGTCCCCTTCGTAGAAACATTCTACAGGGCAAACTACAACGCAATCGGTATAGCGACATCCGTCACATGCCTTGGTCACCACGTGAGTCATCGGGCTGAGTCTCCAAAGTTTGAAAGCTGAAAAAAAATTTGACCCGCCGGGTTTCCGGCCGAGTCCATTTCGAACACGGGTAATATTTGTCGGGATTCCGCTTTGCTGCAATCCGTGATCCCAAGTTTGACAGAACTTTATTTTTAGCAAAGTCCGCCTTGCAGGAAATCGGCCAATGCGGCCCTTGGGCATGAATCCGGATAAATTTAGCCGTCAGAAAACAGAATTCCGCCCCGTTTATCGATGAATCCAGGGGCTTTCCGATTGCAAAGCACTCCGGTCCGACGACTCCGTGACCGGTTCATTGACAATTCCCTGGGAAAGATCCACCCGCCGAACTCCACCTGCCTGGGGCATCTGCCAAAGTCGGTCCGGGTCGCCGTAGATCGAGTTGATCGAGTATTTCGAAGAAACATTTACGGTTAGCTCCATCGACTGACCGGCTGGCGGGGTTACGTGGATTTCGATTTGACGCGGCAGGCTTGTTTCGTATTCGTCATATCGCTCGTATTTACTGGAATTGATCCAGCCAACCCGCTGCCGGTTCTGGTCGTAATACGCAATTTGCTGCACTTCCAAAGTGCGCGGATCGATGACGGCCTTTCGAACGTCAAAACTTCCATGGCCCGTTGAATAGCTATTGATCTCCACCCGGCCATCGGAGCGGGGAAATGGTCCTTCGTGCCGGTCCGAAGGGGAAAACTCAACCAGTCCCAACCCGTCGACCAGCCACAACGGCTGCATCTGCAATTGCTGTTTTAACGGGCTGTGTTGATAGTCCAGATGTCTCGCAAAATAAAACGTCTCGGGCTGACCCGGCGTGCTGATCTTTTGCCAAATCCAAAACGCGTCGTCGTTGCTGCCGAGGTCAAAACCGGCATCGGTCATTCCCAACAGGCCTGCCTGAAGCCGCAACTTGTTCGGCCGTTCGATCAGCAAGTCGCCCCTTAAACCAGGAGTCCCTGCAGCCGCGACGCGAACCGACGTCTTCACTTGCCGCACCCGCGAAGATCGGGCATTCAATCCCGCGATTAATTCGTTCAGGGAATTCACGGGAGCCGCTGCCGCGATCGGTGGCGGCGTACTGCGAAACTGGTTCATAACCCGACAACCACCGGACGACGCAATCATGAGCAACAACCCGGCAAGCAAAGCCGACATGCGCAGCCAGGATGCGACATTCCGTTGTCCAGTCAAAATCATTCGCCTTCCCCGCCAGGTTCCGTTTCCTGATCTGCCTGGTCTGTAAACAGTTTTTCGGACAACTCGTTTTGAATTGCTGCCACTTGTTCGTTGCCCAGCGAACATTCGCGCACCCGGTATTCCGATTTGTTTCGGGCGCAATTCAAAACCATTTCGTTTCCTTCCGCCAATGGAACCGTATCGTTCCATTGCAAAATCCGCTTTTGCACCAGGACCAGAGCCATCACGAACGCGGTTTCAAAATGTTTTTGGTCAATCTCGAACTGGAAAACAGCCAACAGTACATCGACCGGCGCCCAGTAGACTCTTCCCTTTTGTAAATTCGGAACGCGCGACCGCCACCATCCAACACAATCTTCCGGAGGCCCGGTCCACGCCGCAGCCGAGATGTCGA
>JAYVKA010000347.1:0-12552 GCA_043768885.1 Planctomycetota bacterium | reverse complement strand
GGTCTTGATGCCGGAGATTCGAAGCGAACATCTTGTCGCGGCTCCGGCCGGTGTCCGGGCCCAGGCGGTTGCACGCGATGGCAGCATGGTGGACGATTTTTTGATTCTTGAATCCAAAGGGATGATCCATGTGAACAACGCCCCCAGTCCGGCTGCGACTGCTTCCCTGAATATTGGACGAATGGTCGCTGACCGGGCGATCGCTGCGATGAAGTCCTGACCTCCGGTTGAAATTGACAGGTTGAATGTCCGAAACGAAGACTTATCCGATCGAAGTCCTCACCGATTTTTCCACTCGTGTATTCAGGCACTTTGGCGTGCCGGAAGCCGACGCAACGCAAGCCGCCACGGTCCTCGCCGCGTCGGACCTGCGCGGAATCGATTCGCATGGCGTGGCACGTCTGCATACCTATTTCGACATGTTGACGCTGGGGCGAATTAACCCAAATCCCAAAATCAAAATCGTTCGCCAGAGCGCGAGTACCGCGACTGTGGATGGAGACAATGGTTTGGGGTTGGTCGTTGGCCCGGCGGCCAACCAGATCGCCATGGACAAAGCGGCGACGGCTGGAACCGGTTGGGTCAGTGTTTGCAACACGAACCATTTCGGAATCGCGGGCTATTATGTTTTGGAGGCTTTGAAGCAAGACCTGATCGGATGGTCGATGACCAACACGACGAAACTGGTCGCGCCGTTTGGTGGAGCCGAAAGAATGCTGGGCACCAATCCGCTGGCCATCGCATTTCCCGGGAAAAAACATCCGCCAATTGTGATCGACCTTTCGTCGAGTGCCTGTGCTTACGGCAAAGTCGAGATGGCCCGTCGCCGGGGAGAACAAATTCCACGGGGCTGGATCATCGATTCCAACGGCGATTTTTCAACGACGCCGAATGACATGATGGAAGGTGGCGCGCTGTTGCCACTGGGCAGTTTCAGCGAGACTGGTGGCCACAAAGGCTATTGCCTGGCAACGATGGTCGATGTGCTCTGTTCGGTTCTGAGCGGTGCCAATTGGGGCCCCTTTACTCCCCCGTTCGCCTTGCGGCAGGAAATTCCGGCCCGCAGCGTCGGAAAGGGAATCGGGCATTTCTTCGGAGCGATGCAGATCGAGGCCTTTATCGACGTTGATGAATTCAAGATCCAAATCGATGACTGGATCGAAACATTTCGCAAAACCCGCCCGCAACCCGGCGTCGCGGCCGTGCTGATTCCTGGTGATCCCGAACGGATCGCCGAACAGAAACGCCGCATCAGCGGAATTCCGCTGGTCATTCCAGTCGTCGAAGAGCTGCGCGACATCAGCCAAAAAACCGGAATCGCGTTTGACTAAATCCCCGGCCCGATCATCGCGCGAACATTCCGCCCATGTCTGACAACAGCATCGAAATCGTTCCGACAACCCGTCCGCTGGACGCGATCGTCCGTCCGCCGGGTTCGAAGAGCATTACTAATCGTGCCCTGTTGTTGGCGTCGCTGGCACGAGGTACTTCGAAGCTGACTGGTGTGCTGGACAGCGAAGACACGCGGCTGATGGCCGACGGGCTTCGGACGCTTGGCGTGTCGATGAAAATCGATTGGCCACGCGGTGTTGCTTCAGTCGAAGGCGTTGGCGGACGATTCCCGATCAAGTCCAGCGAGATATTCTGCGGAAACAGTGGAACCACGCTGCGGTTCCTGACGGCGGCGTTGGCCTTTTCCGGTGGCAAACACAAACTGTTTGGCGTTGACCGAATGCACGAGCGGCCAGTCGGTGATTTGGTGACGGCACTTCAGATGCTCGGTTGCAAAATCTCCACAACTTCGCCCGGTGAGTGTCCGCCTGTTCTGATCGATTCACCACCCATTGCCGGTGGCAAAACCTCAATTCCCTCCGGAACCAGCAGTCAGTTCATTAGTGCTCTGTTGATGGCCGCACCGCTTGCTTCAGCCAATGTGACCGTGAAACTGGAAGGCAATCCGGTTTCCGCCCCCTATATTGATATGACGCTGAAAATGATGCCGAAGTTTGGCGTGTTTGCAAAAGTTGTTGGAGTGAGGGAATTCCAGGTCAGTCGGGGAATCTACCAGGGAACCATTTTCGACATTGAGCCCGATGCATCAGCGGCCAGTTACTTTTTTGCGGCCGCTGCGATTGTTGGCGGAACAATCCGGGTTGTATTGCCTGGCCAGAACTCACTTCAGGGGGACGTCGATTTCGTGGATTTGCTGGAGCGGATGGGTTGTGCCGTGTCGCGTGAAGCCGAGTCGGTGGTTGTGACTGGTCCGGCACAGGAAGGTATTGATTGCGACATGTCAAAGATCAGCGACACGGCTCAGACTTTGGCTGTCCTTGCAATGTTTGTCTCTGGCCCGACGTCGATTCGCGGCATCGCCCACAACCGCGTGAAAGAAACCGATCGCATCGGAAACCTGGCGATCGAATTGAGAAAACTGGGGGCGACGGTGCACGAATCGGAAGATGGCATGACAATAGTTCCGGGCGAATTGCGCCCCGCGACGATAGAAACATATGACGATCATCGAATGGCCATGAGTCTGGCCCTGGCCGGTTTGAAAATCCCGGGCGTTCGCATCAACAATCCGGAATGTGTGAGAAAAACATTCCCGGACTATTTTGCGGAATTGGCAAAACTTTCCTGACTGTTGTTCAAAGTCCAACCGAAATCGCGGTCACCAGCAGAAAAACAAAAAACACAGTGTAAACCGCAATTGCCAGAATCAACGGCCATTTGGACCGGGAACGACTGGTTGGCTCGCCGGAAAATTGCAAACCGGCAGACCGCGAATCCAATTTAGGTTGACTCATGACTTATGCCGGATTTCGAGCAGCGATGGGCGGTGGCACCCGTGTTCATCCGAAATTGCAATTCAAAGACATCTTCGAAATCGTAAACGTCCTTGAAATGGCTTCGTCGGTCTTCGGTTGATTTCCGCATAATCCCAACGTCGATCATGTTGTAAACGACATTGCCAAAATCGGCTGTACAGTACAGCCCCCAGCTGTTGAGAACCAGCTTGGACATATAGCCATACTGATTCTGGGCGAACTCACGAATCCCCTCGCACAGTTGCTGGCCGGTCACGTGACGACAGCGGGATTTGGGCGACTTTCCGCCACTGGAGATTTCGGAATCACTCTCGACCGCCTGGTTATCGGCTGCCCAGGCAAGTGCTTCCCTAACGAACAGGTATGCTTCCACTGAATACCGTTTGTCCGAATTTGCGAGGCCCAGGATCGCCTCTGCTTCACCATTCATCGCGCGTCCTTTGTTGGTGATGTCGGAATGAAATCTAACATGAACTTTGTTTCCCACTCATCAATGACTTGTTCCGGTCCTTCGGAAAACGCCCGTGACATTCCTATATCGTTACCCGACGGGCAGCCGAAGTCAAATCCAGTTCCAAAATCTTTTTCGGTTGGCAAACGGGTTCTGACGATCAATTTGCCGCTGCCCCGCCGCGAATGACTGACAGCACATCCGACGCGGAAATCAATATTCTGCGATGGTCCTCGGTTTCGACCAGCAATTGTTGGGCCAAAATTTCCTGGCCAAGAACCCTTGCCTTTCCGTCCCGTGTAACTATTTCCGCGCCGATTCGGGGCAGTTCCCGCTGAAGGTCTTCATAGGTGTCAAACTCGTATCGCAGACAACATTTCAACCGGCCACACCTGCCAGAAATCTTGTTCGGGTCCAATGTCGCTTTTTGTAATTTCGCCATTCGCATCGAAACTGGCGGCATTGATGACAGGTGGGTATTGCAACAGACCGGTTTGCCGCAGTCTCCATAGTCGGCCAACAAACGGGCTTCGTCGCGCACTCCGATTTGATGCATTTCTATCCGGGTCTGAATCTCGGTCGAAATCTGTTTGACCAATTCGCGAAAATCGACGCGATCTTCCGAGACGTAATAAACGATCATCCTCTCGCCGCCCAGCAACATCTCGATATCGACCAGTTTCATCGGCAATCCTGATTCTTCAATCAGTCGTTGACAGGTCCGGCGATTGTTCTCTTTCGCGATGTTCAGGTGAGACATCTCGCTCGTATCGTCGTCGGTTTCCAGCCGCAGAATATTTCCGTTGGCCGGCTTGTCCATGTAAGCCAGCGCGTCATCGGTTGCTTCGCACAAAACCTGTCCGAGTTCCGTGCCGCGCGGAGTTCGCAATACAACGGTGTTGCCCCGTCGATACTCTTCACCGCTGCGTGACGACATCACGCCCAGCTGTCGCATACTTCCAAATCGGACTACATAGCGACCCATGTTGCACCTCGAATGGTGAAGTCATACCGCTTCGATGAAAGACGACCTTACTCGCCTGGAATCCACAATCCAGAACCGGACCGGGACTGGCCGGCCCCTGCCGATTCCGGTGTCCAAACTCCGCTGCCGGTTTTCTTCTCTGCTCCATTGTTCGCTTCTGCCGGCAGCATCAACTGACCGTCCGGCGAAATCAGTCCGTAATTGGCCAGCACCCGGCCAAGTGCCTCACGTACCTGGTCGTCCTGCAAATGATGCAATTCGATTTCCCGAAGGATCGTTTTCAGTTTCTCGAACCGGCTTCTCAGCAACGACTGCTCGAATTCGCGAACCATCACCAGGCCAACTTGCATCCCGGCTTTTTTCGCCAGCGTTCTCGCCTGGGCAATGTGATCAAAACATTTTTCGTCATCGGCCGACAAATCAGCCATGGCCAAATGCACCCGAACTTTGGCACCGTATCCTGCTTCGGGATTTTGTCCGATGTCATCCCGCTCCAGCAACAGCGGCGCGACTTTGCGGACTCCGCGAAAATCACCGCTCATCATGCAAAGCGAAAACATCCGGACCAACGCCATGGTCTCCATCGGCGCGACGTTTAAATAGCGAACGACGAAGGGCGACATCGACTGCAATTTGTCGATGGGGAAATCTTCGATTGGGGGAATTTCCGGCAAACCTACAGCCTTGCGCGCGGCCGTTCCCCATTCCTCCGACCATTGGCGAGCGTCGTTTGACAACTCAAGATTGCAGATCAGGGCCTGGCATCGAACACTCATCGCCGGATCGGAGCATGCCTGTTCGAGCGACTTTCCGCCCAGGACTCCGAACGCAGTCTTCGGCAAAATTTCGGACGCGACAAAAAACTGGCGGTCACGGGTCAACCGCTCATGGTCCTCGCGGGTCAAATTGCCCGGCAAATGCCAGGCCGCGGTCAACGCTTCCTGCTCCGATTCAACCTGATCGATGACTTCTTCATTCCCGGCAACAGCGAGGTCACCAAGCACTTCGCCCAACAGTTTTCCAACCGATTCAAACTGCTTTCCTCGGCTGAGCAGTACTTCCAGTCGGGCATCGCTGTCGGTCTGTTTTCCAAACGCCAAAATGCGGGCCGTCACGACCGGGATCTGGTTATGGGTCGCCGACGAATCGACTTTGTCCATTTCGGGCCGATCCAGTACCGCGTATGCAGCGCGGGGAGGAGGCTGGCCTTCGTCCATTTCTTCAAAGCTGTCGCCCGGATCGACTTCCACAAACTGATTGTGGGCCTCCAGTTTTTCCCGCGCTGCAGTCAGGTCGGAAACACTCCATCTCCACGAAACCACATTGATCGAGTTTCCAGCCGAAGTCGGGTCGAAGAACTGGGCCAGCATTTCCGACTCGACTCGCTCCGCCAATGGTAACGACCCGGTTCCACTCAATTGCCGGAAGGCGTGTACCAGTTGCGAAAAATCGGGTTGTAACGTCGCGGCCATTGCGAACGCACGAATCAGCAGCGGTTCATCCGGTGCAAGCTCCAATGCACGTCCAATCAGTTGAACGGACTTTCGATACTGGCCCCGTTTCTGTGCCCGCATCGCATTGATGTATTTTTTTTTCCAGGGAGTTTCCGGCGCATCTTCGGGAAGTGGTTCGATGGCAAAGCTGCGACTGAGCAACAGAGAGCGCGCCGAGCCCTCAACCGCACGGCACAACTGGTCGGCTTGCGGATCCGACTGTTCCAGGAAACATGCCATCGAAGCATGAATCCGGGCAGCCAGAACAAATCCTTCGCTCAACAACGCGAGGCCGACGTAGCGAAACCCGCTGGCAAATGCGACGGGGACGTTGCTGCCGGGCAAACTGTCCATCGCATCCTGCAACGCCGCCCAGGCGTCGGCACCTTTTTGCTGTGCGGCCAGGACCGTTGCCAATCTTTCGAGCCCAAGGGAATGGCCGGGATTGGTTTCCAGAAACTGGCGAACCGACTGCTCGGCTTCTTGGACTTTTCCAAGGGCAAGTTGCAACTGGCTGCGGGCCAACATCAAACAATCTTTGGGGCCTTGTGTGGCGATCAGTTTTTCCAGGTCATCAAGAGCCGCAGAAGTCTGGCGGGATTTGTGCCGTTCCAAAACGCCATTCAGCGAACCGACTATCTCCTTTCCGCAGCAGAACTTGATTTTTTTCTCGACGTGGCACGGGCAGGTCTGGTATAGGTCGATTTCCATTGTTTTATTTTGTTCGTTCGAGTCGGCTGGTTGAATTCAATACTTTTCCGGCAATGTCGCTGCACAATATTCCGGGTTTCATGGCCTGACAATTAGGGCAGCACGAGCCGGGCTGACATGCCAGTCGAAACTGCATGTTGCGTGCCGTGGACTGCAACGCCTGTCAAATGGGGGCTTGGCGACCCATTGAGCTGACGTCAATTTAAGTGATTGGGCGGCTTGACGGTAGTCACGTCTGAATCCGGGCCGCAGAAAATCCGTGCGTGGCATCGATATCGCATATAACAGTTGCCTTGAATTCAAAAAACCTCTGTCATCGGCTGAACCCTCGCATTGTTTGACCTCACTGAAATAACGAATATCGCGGATTCACTGCGGATTGCGGCCAGCCAATTTCCCGACTCGATTGCAGTCGCCCAGCCGAATGGCCGTCGCCAAAGCCGACCGCTCCAGTACCGCACGATCACGTTTGGACAGCTGAATGAAACGGTGGACCGGATTGCAAACGGGCTGATTCGCAATGGCGTTTCCAGCCGGTCCCGAATTAGCCTGATGATTCCGCCGGGAATTGACTTCGTCGCCTGGGTCTTTGGCGTTCTTCGTTCCCAGGCAGTCGCGATTTTGATCGACCCGGGCATGGGGCGAAAGAACATGATCCGTTGCCTGGCCGAAGCCAAACCCGACGGGATGGCTGGAATCCTGCCAGCCCAAATCGCGAGGACCGTTTTTCGAAACAGGTTCCCCAACTGCAAACTCAATTTTCTGGTCGGACGGGGAAGATGGTTCGGAGCCAAGTCGACCAGGCAGTTTTTCGAAGCAGCGATGAAACCTTGCGACTTCAGGACTGGATCGCCCGAAAACCCGGCCGCGATTATCTTCACGACTGGCAGCACGGGTCCTCCCAAAGGGGTCTTGTATCGACATCGAAACTTTATACAGCAGACAATTCAAATCCGCGATTATTTTGGCATCCGGCCTGGTGGAGCCGACGTCTCAGGTTTTCCCCTGTTCGCTTTATTCAACACCGGCATGGGGATGACAACCGTGTTTCCAAGAATGGACGCGACCCGGCCCGCCAGCGTTGACCCGCTGGACATTGCCGACGCCGTCGAACATTTTTCGGCCAACCAGTCGTTCGGCTCGCCCGCGTTATGGAACACGGTCACGTCGTTCGCCAAAAAAAACAAGCTGAAACTGCCATCGCTGAAGCGGGTTCTCACTGCCGGTGCGGCGGTTCCGGTTCATGTGCTCGAAAGTGTTCGAAATATCATTAGCGAGGAGGGCGAGGTACACACGCCCTACGGTGCCACGGAATCTTTGCCGGTGGCGTGCATTGAGTCACGGGAAGTGTTGAACGAGACCGCCGCGAAAACAAACACGGGAGCAGGAACCTGCGTCGGTCGCCGTTGGCCGCAGATTCGCTGGCGGGTAATCGAAATCTCGGACGAGCCGATTGAAGATATCGGCCTGTCAAAAGAATTACCGCCGGGAACGATTGGCGAGTTGATCGTCTCTGGCCCGGTCGTAACAGACCAATATGTGACTCGCACCGACGCCAATGCCTTGCACAAGATTCGGGACGGAGAATCGTTCTGGCACCGCCTGGGCGATGTGGGCTATCTCGACGACCAGGACCGATTTTGGTTTTGCGGTCGAAAATCGCATCGGGTTGTTTGCCCGGATCGCACGATGTTTACGGATCCCTGTGAAGCAATCTTTAACCAACATACGGCAATCTACCGTTCGGCATTGGTGGGAGTCGGGCCTGCTGGACTGAAAACTCCCGTGATCGTTGTCGAGCCATTTCAGGAATCGTGGCCGCACAACGAGGCCTCAAGGCGAATGCTGCGGGACGAATTGCTCCAGCTCGGTGCAAAAAACAAATTGACTGAAAACATTCGCCAGGTATTTTTCATGCGAAAACTGCCGACCGACATTCGGCACAACTCCAAGATCTTTCGGGAACAAGTTGCGGTGTGGGCTTCGAAACGGGTGCCAACTTGAAGCGGAAAACAACCGAGTCATGTGCCCAAGCCCAGTTGGTCATTGGCGATTGAAGTGACATAATCCTGTTTTCGTGGATGTGCTGATTTGACGCCCCGTTTGTTTTGGAAATGTAATTGCCATGCCAGAAGTCTTTCAGGACTTGTTCACAGTCCACGCCGTTTTCACGTTGATCATGTTGTTGTTTCTGCAGGCTGTGCTCGGCTTCGACAACCTGTTGTACGTCGCGATTGAATCGAAACGTGTTGCACCCGAAGATCAGTCGCAAGTTCGGCGCACGGGGATTTTGCTCGCAATCGTTTTTCGTGTCGTGATGCTCGCCGTGATCCTGGCAGCGCTCAATTATCTCAATCGACCCATCTTTTCAATTCCGCTCAAGGGATACCTCGAAGGGGATTTCGATTTGCATTCGATCGTCGTTTTGGCCGGCGGCATATTCATCATGTATACTGCCATCAAGGAGATTTATCACATGATCTCCCTCGAGGAAACTCATGCCCACGATTCGAAAAAGCCATGTCGCTCCAAAGGTGCCGCCATTTTCTGGATCGTGGTGATGAATCTCGTGTTCTCGTTTGATTCGATCCTGAGTGCGATTGCCCTGACCGACAACTGGATTGTGATGGGCATTGCGATTATCGTCGGCGGATTCCTGATGCTGTTCCTGGCCGATGGCGTTTCGGATTTCCTGAAGAAAAACCGGATGTATGAAGTCCTCGGCCTGTTTGTGTTGCTGCTGGTCGGAATCAAGCTGATCAGCGAAGGGGGGCACTTGTCGCATTTGAAACTGTGGGATCAAGCAGTCGATCCAATGCCCAACAGCACGTTCTACTTTGTACTCGGTATCATGGTTGTCGTCGATCTGGCACAAAGCCGTTATCAAAAGAAGCTGATGCACCAGAAACAGGCTTCTGTCTGATCGCCTTTTCTATTCGCTGTTGATTTTGACTTGGGGGTTGCTGTGAAGTTTTATTCGATTATAGCGTTGTGTGTTCCGTTCTTGCTTTGGAATGGCTTTTCCGGTGCCGCGATGGGGATGCAAGCCGATTCCATCGCGACAGAAATGCAATCGATACTCGATCAATTGGTGACTGATGGAAAATCGCCTGCGGTTTTTGCAGCAGTGGGCGGTGTGGACATCGAAACGGTTGTGATATGCAGCGGGAAACGTCAGGCCGGCAAAGATGTTCCTGTGTCCATCGACGACCTGGTTCACATTGGCTCATGCACCAAAGCGATGACAGCGGCGATGATCGGGCGACTGGTCGATCAGGGCAAATTGAACTGGGACGATACGATTGCCATGCGTTTGTCCGACGTTGCAAAAAGAATTGACTCCAGTTGGCACAACAAGACTCTGGTTCAGCTGTTGTCGCATACGGCAGGCGTACCGCACGACCCGAAGATGTGGTGGGGTGGGAAAGGCGACACGGTTTCAGAAAAACGAAACAACATCATCGCCACGACATTGAAGGAACCCCGCACCGGCGAAATCCCCGATTGGGACTACTCGAATCTTGGCGTGATGATCGCCGGGCAAATGGCCGCAGAAACCATGGGTTGCACCTGGGAAGAATTGATTACCCGGGAATTGTTCGAGCCCCTTCAAATGACGACCGCAGGATTCGGCCCGCCCGGCGACCGCGACAGGGCTGACCAGCCATGGGGGCATACCGTGAATGACAAAGGCGAATTCCATCCGATGTATCACGACAATGCACCTGCACTGGGTCCGGCGGGCAGAGTCCATCTTTCCATGGCAGACTGGATCCGGTTTACAAAAATCTTCCTCGAATCGGACAAGGATGGTTTCCTTTCCAGCGAAACAAGATCGCGACTGACAAGTCCTCTTGCCAGCGACTACGCCCTGGGCTGGATTGTTGTGGAACGCCCCTGGGGGAACGGTACTGTGCTGACTCACGGAGGGTCGAACACGATGTGGATGGCGACCTGCTGGATCGCGCCAAAAACGGGGAGGAGCTATTTGGTGGTGGTAAATTACGGCGGAGGCGAATCCGCCCAACTAGTCGATCAGGTTGTTGGTCATATGATCGCCCTGGAACGCGATCACGAAAAATAAAATCGGGAATCCGGAATCATTTAGCGTGAGACTTCACCAGGCACCGCGGCTTGTCGAACCGGAGCGTCGTCACCCAGCAGGTCGCGGATTTTTTCGACATCGGCCGGATTTTCAAAGCTGAGCAGGTCCGACGGAAGTCCCTCGTCCAACAAGACCAGACCGGTAATTCTCCAGCCTTCGGTTTCCTTCCGAAGCATCCAGGAGATTTCGGCGTCCCCTTCCGGCTCGACTGCCGATCCGGTTTCGTCGCCGTCGCTGATTCGGCAAACGACCATGGCCAACTGCTGTTTGTTGTTGGCGTATTGAGGTGTGTCAAATTTGAATCGTGACGAGGCACTGGCCGGGGCCGACAGTGTTAACCTGGCCTGACGTGTCACCGACGCCGATCGCTTGGACAGCAATCGTTCGGCGTCCGAGATGTCTCCGCTGGTTAGAAGAGTGAGGAATTTGGCGCAAACTTCCTGCGGTTGGAGATCTGCAGAAAATTCGACAGGTGCCAGCCGGGCTGGAGAATCTGCACCGAGATCCTTTTGAACTCGAACGGTCGTCAGCGATTCAGGCTTTTCTGCTGTCGCCGAATCGCGCACGGGAATTCCGACGGCCGATGTTTCCGATTTGTTGCACCCGCAGGCAACCAGGCCCACCACCAATAATGCCATCGTAATGAGTTTCATCAATGCAACCTTCCATGGTCGTTTCGGACATCAGTGCAAACATATCAGGACAAACGCGATTCTGTGAATTCAGCGGTTTTCGTCAACACCGGTTTTTGAAAAACGCCAGCATTGGGCATGCCATCACTTCCATTCTTTCGGGGGTAGGCCGTAACAAAGGGCACAAAAAACCTGTTGGCTCTCAAATGCAACTTCCGGCCTGGAAGATGTTTTCTCTTCCAACTCGATTGATTTGTGCCGGGAGTAACGGCAATTCTGGCATTTGTTCGGTCCTGCCTATGTAATTGCAATGGTGCAACTTCAAAACTTGCGTTTCGGGCTCGTATTGGGTTCCTGTGAATCGGAATCAGAATTGGAACAACAACTATGATGCGCGAAAGACTTGCTGCCAGCCCATTGGTATCGCTCCCCGAATTGCACCCTGATATGCTTCGCCAAACTGCCGGGCCGCCGATCATGCCCCCTTCATTTCTGCAACCAGACATCGTTTTCGAACTTTCATGGTCGATCGCCAAAAACAAGCCTGTTGCATTCGCTGGCCTGGCCTGATCGGATTCGTGGCGATTGGTTGCATGGTCGTGAACGCCTGTGTGGCACCTACAATTGCTGACAAACTTCCGGTGAAAGAAGAACTGGCAAAAGAATACCTGATCATCCACTCGTCGTTTCCTGTCCCCCGCCGGCACCGATTGATCGATGAACTGGAATATCGCCGCGAAGACCTGCGCAACGCACTCGACATAACCCTGACGGACGAACCGGTCCATGTTTACCTGTTCGACGATCCAGAGGCGTTTGCGAGTTATCTTCGGCGGACCCAGCCGAATCTCGCCGACCGTCGTGCTGTGTTTGAGAAAACCGACACCGAACTCCGCGTCTTTGCCATTTGGGGAGACCGCGTTGCGGAAGACCTTCGACACGAAGTCACCCATGGCTATTTGCATGGCTCGGTTCCCAACGCGCCTCTCTGGATCGATGAAGGCCTGGCCGAATACTTTGAAACACCGCGGGCCGAAGGAAACCTGAACCGGCCGCACATGCATTTGCTGGCAAAGAAATTTCGCGACCAACTTTGGACGCCCAACCTTGGTCGCCTCGAAATGATTTCCCGTCCCGAAGACCTGCAGCAGATCGACTATGCCGAAGCCTGGCTTTGGGTCCACTTTCTGCTGCAACATTCGCCAGCCACCGGCCAGATCCTTCACGACATGATGACCGAACTGCGGGAATCCGGCTCATGCCAACCGATCAGCGAAGTGTTAAAGGCCGAACTACCCGCCGCAGAACTGCTCGTCGCCGCCCACCTGCAAAAACTGGCTGCCGAAC
>JAYVKA010000346.1:0-11262 GCA_043768885.1 Planctomycetota bacterium | reverse complement strand
TTGTACGTCGAAGAATATTTTCCAGCCGAATCCAAGGCTCGCATGGAAATTCTGGTCGGTAACCTGCTGAAGTCTTTTGCCAGCAGTATTGACGAACTTGCCTGGATGACAGACGAAACGAAAAAGGAGGCGCGTGGAAAACTGGAGAAGATCACGACGAAGATCGGCTACCCTGACAACTGGCGTGACTACTCGACACTCGAAGTCAAACCGGACGACCTGTTCGGAAACATGATGCGCAGCGCCATGGTCGAACACGACCGCAATGCAAAAAAACTGGGGCAGCCGGTGGACCGCTTGGAATGGGGGATGACTCCTCAAACGGTTAACGCCTATTACAACCCCAGCATGAACGAGATCGTTTTTCCGGCTGCGATTCTGCAACCCCCGTTCTTTGACCCAAACGCTCCGGACGGTTTGAATTATGGTGGGATCGGTGCGGTCATCGGCCATGAGATCAGCCACGCGTTTGACGACCAGGGAAGCCAGTACGATGGCGACGGAAACCTTCGCAACTGGTGGTCCGACAAGGATCGCGCGTCTTTCAAGGCTCTGACGGACCGGTTGGTGTCACAATATTCCGAGTACTCCCCGCTCCCTGGCAAACAGGTCAACGGAAATTTGACCCTCGGTGAAAACATCGCTGACCTGTCTGGATTGGCGATTGCTTACAAGGCTTTTCAATTGTCAACGAACGGCAACGAACCGGAAAAGGTCGCGGGCTGGTCTGGCAATCAACTGTTCTTCGTCGGCTGGAGTCGCGTTTGGCAGCGAAAATACCGCGAGAGCGAGATGATTAATCGCCTGCTGGCCGATCCGCACTCCCCGTCCGAGTATCGTGCCAACGGGCCAGTAATGAACATCGACGCGTTTTACGACGCGTTCGAATTGAAGCCGGGTGACAAACTTTACAAACCGGAAGACGAACGAATCCGGATTTGGTAATTCCGGCACAATCAATTACGTGAATCAGAAGCCGCTGGTGGATTTTTTCGCCAGCGGTTTTTTTGCGGGTTTTTCTGGCCGCGAGCAGTGTCACGGTATCCTGGAGACACGACCCGATTGTGTTACAATCGCCGCATCGGGTGTCCAATTTTCGGGTGACCAATCATCGATTCCATTGGCGGGCTAGATCCCGTTTCCAGAATGACTACTTCGGCCAGCGACACGGAACCAGTTGCCATCGACTCCCTGGGCAAAACAGAAACGGCTGTTGTTTTACAAGTCGATTTGTTGTCCGCTCCAGGATTTACGAGCCGGCTTACAGACCAAATCCATGCCGATGCCAGGGAACTGGGGCTGGCAGGAAATTTTGAAGTCAACGCGTCGCGCGGATTTCTGGTGACCGGTGCGATCAATATCGAAGTAGCTCGCCAGATTGCAACCAGCCTCTTGGCCGAATCGATTGTGCAGGTCGCACACGTGCATCAGCTCGCCGCGAAATGCGAAACGAAAAATGGGGACGGGGTTCAGCTGCTCCACGTCCTTCCCCGGCCTGGCGTGACAGATCCGGAAGCGGAAAGTGCCCTCGCAACGATTCGGCAACTTGGACATGACGTTTCCAGGGTCCGCACGTTTCGCCGTTACGAATTCAAGGGGATTTCGGCGGGCGATTTGAATACGCTCCAACAGCGGGCATTGCTCAATGATTCCATCGAACAACTCGTTGTGGGCCAGTTATCGGCGACCAGCCTGGGACTGGGTTCGCATTGGGATTTTGAACTCGTGACCGTCCCGCTCAGGAAGGCCGGTGATGATGAGTTGCAAAAGATCAGCCGCGACGGAACGCTCAGCCTGACTCTAATCGAGATGAAGACGATTCAGGCTCACTATCAGAAACAGGACCGCGACCCGACCGAGATCGAGCTGGAAACAATCGCCCAAACATGGAGCGAACATTGCAGCCACAAAACACTTGCCGGACGGGTAACCTACACGGACGAAAACGGCACGCGCCAGTTCGACAACCTGTTGAAGGAAACGATTTTCGCAGCGACTGTGAAAATCCGGGAACAGCTTGGCAAGGGCGACTGGTGCGTCAGCGTTTTCAAAGACAACGCGGGTATCATTCGTTTTGACGACCGGTTCAATCTGACTTTCAAAGTCGAAACGCACAATCGACCCTCCGCAATCGAACCGTACGGCGGTGCCAACACGGGCCTGGGCGGTGTGATTCGCGATACGTTGGGCACCGGAATGGGAGCCCGCCCTGTTTGCAGCACCGACGTTTTCTGTTTTGCACATCCGGAAACCCCGCAAAGTGAACTGCCTCCCGGTGTGATGCATCCCCGGCGAATCATGAAGGGCGTTGTCTCGGGCGTTCGCGACTACGGAAACCGCATGGGCATTCCGACGGTCAATGGAGCGATCTGGTTTGACCAGCGGTACGTCGGAAACCCGATGGTCTTCTGCGGGAATGTTGGTCTGATTCCCCAGGAGCACAGTTTCAAGGAGCCGAGGCCAAACGATTTGATCGTGGCGGTTGGTGGCCGTACTGGTCGCGATGGTATCCACGGCGCGACATTCAGTTCCGTCGAGTTAAACGAGACCAGTGAATCAACCAGCAGCGGAGCTGTTCAAATTGGCAACGCGATTACCGAAAAGATGGTGACCGACGTATTGCTTCAGGCCCGGGACCGCGGACTGTACAACGCTGTCACTGATTGTGGTGCGGGCGGATTTAGCAGTGCTGTCGGCGAGATGGGCGAGAAAATCGGCGCGGAAGTATGGCTCGACCGGGTGCCTTTGAAATACGAAGGGTTGTCTTGCACCGAGATCTGGATTTCCGAAGCCCAGGAGCGAATGGTGCTGGCCGTTCCAGAAGACAAATGGGAAGATTTCTTGACACTTTGCGAAAGCGAATCCGTCGAGGCGACCGTGATCGGCCAGTTTCGACCCGGTGGTGATTTGATTCTCAGGTACGATCAGCAGGAAGTCGGTCGTGTCTCAATGCAATTCCTGCATGACGGACGGCCGCCAATTGTTCGCGAAGCGGTTTACCAGGCGCATCCCTTCCAACCCGTCGATCAAAACGCGATTGCCCAGCTTGATTGCCGACAAACCCTTTTGAAAATCCTCGCGCATCCAAACGTCGCCAGCAAACACTGGATCATTCGGCAGTACGATCACGAAGTCCAGGGTGGCAGCGTGGTCAAGCCGTTGGTCGGGGCGATGGAAGACGGCCCGTCAGATGCCGCAGTCGTTCGCCCGGTCCTCAGCAGCCAGCGGGGGATCACAGTCTCCAACGCCATGAACCCGCTTTTCGGCGACCTTGATCCGGGACGTATGGCTTCCGCCTCGATTGATGAAGCGATTCGAAACGCGGTAGCAACTGGCGCTGATCCTGATCAAATCGGAATCCTCGACAATTTCTGTTGGGGCTATACCGATCGTCCGGAAACACTGGGTTCCCTGGTCCGTGCGGCGATCGCCTGCCAGGAATCGGCCGTCGCCATGGGGACGCCGTTCATCAGCGGCAAAGACAGTTTGAACAACGAGTTTAGCTACACCTCGGAAAACGGCGAGCGAAAAACGATTTCGATTCCATCGACGTTGCTGATCAGTGCTCTTGGTCAAATTCCCGATGTGATGAACGCCGTCACGATGGATTTGAAAGAGGTCGGCAATCATCTCTATTTGGTCGGCCAAACCGGCAGTCACCTGGGTGGCTCGCACGCGTTGCTGGTCCATGACAAACACGGACAGGGCGAAGTAACGAGCGTGGATCACGCCTTGGCCCGTTCACTTTTCCGTTCGTTGCATTCCGCAATGAGTGCAGGGCTGGTTCGCAGCTGTCATGACTTGAGCGAGGGGGGATTGGCTGGTTCGCTGGCCGAAATGGCTTTTGCCGGTGGACTTGGAGCGGAAGTCGATCTCAACCAAATGCCATGTGTTGAAGATGCGGCCTTAAGCGGTTTCGTGCGAATGTTTTCCGAGTCGGCATCGCGATTTGTTTGTGAAGTCTCCCCCGAAAACGCCGCCGGCTTTGAAAAGTGCTTTGGCGAACTGCCAATCGCCCGCTTGGGTACGGTTTCCACCGGGCCGCAACTGAAGATTGATTTTGAAGGCCAATCGATTTTGTCAGCCGATCTGGCGGAATTGAAATCGGCGTGGCAACAGACCTTGAACTGGAAATAGGCTGCGACATTCCCTGCAGGATTGCAAAACTACCATGGCAAAACCAAACGCGTTGATTCTTCGGGCACCCGGCACCAATTGCGACGAAGAGTCGGCTTGGGCCTTTCAGTTGGCCGGAGCCACAACCCAGGCGGTCCACATCAACCAGTTGCTGGACCGGCCCTCGCTGCTCAAACAGTTTCAAATCATCTGCTTTCCAGGCGGATTCAGTTTTGGCGACGACATTTCGGCAGGACAAATTCTTGCGTCGTCCATTCGGGCCCGACTTCAAGAACAACTGTTGCAGTTCCGCGATGCGGGCAACCTCCTGCTGGGGATTTGCAACGGTTTCCAGGTGCTCGTCAAAACCGGTTTGCTCGATAACGAAGACGACAAGGGATTTGGTGCGACCTTGACCTGGAATACAAACGGACGATACACGGCCAAGTGGGTGTCGCTGAAATCGAGCGGTGAACACTGTGTCTTCCTTCGCGGCATTGACCAAATGTATTTGCCGATCGCACACGGCGAAGGCCGATTCGTGGCCCGCGACCCGGCGACACTGGATCAGTTTGCAACGCGAAATCAGTTGCCGCTGCGATATGTCGAAGGACTGACTGGTGGTGGAAACCCCAACGGGTCCGAAGCAGACGTTGCGGGCATGTGCGATTCAACCGGGCGCGTTTTTGGTTTGATGCCGCATCCCGAACGGAATGTGCATGTAACCCATCATCCACGCTGGACTCGTCTGGACCGGAAACGAAAACCGGATGGCCTCGCGATCTTTGAGAACGCGGTTTCCTGGTTCGCTGCGTAGATTTTTCACGTTAAGGTCTTGGCCACGTGCCCTATCTCGTTTAACGCCCAGGCGCCGGCAACTACGCTGAAAAAATGCCGTCGCCTATCGGTTGGGCGGAGGACGTGTCTTGAATTGATCGATCAGGCTTTCATGCATTCTCCGAACGGGAACTCCCTGAAAATGCCCTGAAAAACGCCTGCCAATGATTGACGCGTTTTCGAAAAGCAGGTTAGCATGGACGTGCTCCAATCCGGTTTCGGCCTCCACTTCCCATGGCAACCCCGGCGAATCGTCATGTCCAGCCAAATCTCATGCCCCGAATGCGGGCACAAATTTTCGCTTAAGTCCATTAAACCAGGCAAGTATAAGCCTGCATGCACTGCCTGTAAAAAAAAGTTTGGCCTGGTCGCGCACGCCGAAGAACCGGTTCGGCTGGAAGTTTCCAAATTGCCTGACATGGGCAAGACACAGCCTGTCGTCGCAGGACTTCCCAAGCAAATCAGGAAACCGCTGCCAACTGCGACGGTAGGAGACGCCCAACTTCGCAAACCACCAACGCCACCGAAACCCGAAGCGACAGGTCCCGCCGCGGCTGCCCTTGATGCAACGCTCGACAGTGAATTTGCGCACAACAGCAAACCACCAGCGCTCGAAGCAACGTTTGAAAGCATCTCCGCCCATGGAAGCAAACCTCCAGCTTCGAAAACAAGAATTGGAAGTCCGGACGGTCACTCGAATCCGGCCACCGACAATACGATGGACGTTGGCCCCAGCCAGACCCAAAAGTCCGTTGGGCCAGGCGCGGGTGGAGATGGTGAGCCGCTTCCTTCGCGAATGGGCGGCTATCGAATCCTTTCCGAGTTGGGTCGTGGCGGGATGGGCGCGGTCTACCTCGCCAACCAGGTTTCGCTCGACCGAAACGTTGCACTCAAGACGATCCGTGGAGGCTGGACCGCCAGCCCGCGCGCCGTTGCCCGCTTCATCCGCGAAGCATACGCCGCCGCGCAATTGACTCACCACAACGTCGTCCAGATTTATGATCTCGGCGAAGAACGTGGCACCAACTTCTTCAGCATGGAACTCGTCAACGGCGGATCCCTACAGGATCTGTTGAAGAAAGAAACCAGACTCGTCCCGCAAGTTGCCGCAACGATGATCGCCCAGGCCGCACGCGGTTTGAAATTCGCCCACGAACACGGCATGGTTCATCGAGATATCAAACCGGCGAACCTGATGCTGACTTCGGATGGAATCGTAAAAGTCGCCGATCTCGGACTCGTCAAAACTCCTACGCAGATTGATGACTTGCCGATGGAAGCGGGAGACATCAACCCGGCCCTATCGACGGCTCGCGGTAACGTGACTGACGTTGGCACGACGATGGGGACCCCAGCCTACATGTCGCCGGAACAGTCGGTGGATGCGACGAAGGTCGATCATCGAGCCGACATTTACTCACTTGGCTGCACGTTTTATGCACTGCTGACTGGACACGGGCCGTTCAAGGCGAATTCGGCTAAAGAAGTCATGAAAATGCACCAGACGCTGCCGATGCCGCTGGCCCATGCCGAAGTGCCAGTGGTTCCCGAAGTTCTGGACAAGATCATTTTCCGCATGACCGCCAAATCGCCCGACAAGCGTTACCAGAACATTGGCGAAGTTGTGACGGACATCGAAAAGTTTCTTTCGACAGAAGAAAAGAAACTGATGCTGGCAAAGGAGCAGAACATCGGCCGGTTGAACGCGGTCCTGAAAGCGTTCAACGCCGCACCGCTGTTGCCGCTTCGCAAACTCGCACCGCTATTGCTTGGCACAATCGCACTGGTTCTGCTGGTCGGCATGATCGTGATCGGTCAGTACCGGGTGGCGTCGGCCGTTGCGTTTGCGATTGTCGTGTTCCCGGTTTCGTTCAGCATTATCTCCGGATGTTTTCAGGGAGCCAGCCCGATCGGCAAACGGGCAAGAACGCTGGTGCTGGAGAGTCGCTGGAGCGAGTGGGCGATGTGGGCCATCGGATTGTTGTTGACGATCGCGATTGTCGTCGCGTTGGGCTTGAGTCTGTATTGGATCGGCGCATTGATCCTGGCCGTCGGTTTGGCGTTCGGTTTGTACTTTGGCGTTACGCAGGCGATCGAGACCCAGCGAAAGCCGGCACTGGAACAGGCTCACCGTTTGTTGCGGTCGTTTCGGGCCAGCGGCATTGACGAAACGTCGATCCGGAATTTCGTTTCCGAATTCAGCGGGAAGGACTGGGAAGAGTTTTTCGAATCGCTGTTCGATTACGACACCATGCGGGCCGCAAGAACGGCACTGGTTGTTTCCGGGAAGGCGGCCGGTCGACGACGGTTTGCCGGATGGCGTGACGTCGTGGTCGATCGACTGGACGAAAAAATTCACCAACGAAAAGCTGAAAAAGACCGGGGCATTCTGGCTCGCGTCGAGCATGCTGGTCTGCGGGCCGAGGGAATGTCGGACCAGGAAGCCCGCCAAAAGTCATTCGCCAACGCCGCGAGCATGGTCGATGCTGCCTGGCAAATCCGCGAGTCGGCCCGCACTCCGACTGGCGATCCAACGAAAGACGCCGCGAGTGCCAAACGCGACCGGATCAAGGCGATGTTGCTGGACGCGCGAAGCGGCCCGAAACCCGATCCGAAAACATTTGGCCAGCGGGCCAAAGAAGCAGCGATGGACCATTTGTTTGGAGGAAAATTCCGGTTCGTACTCGCCGCCGGCCTGATCGCTGCTTGCGTTTTCTGGGCTAAACAAAACGGTTTCCTCGACGCGGCAAAACTGGAAGAAATGCGGGCCCAGGCCGAAGCGATCGGGCAAACGGTTCAGGAAGGTGGAGTGCAGTCACTGCTCAGCGTTCAGTTCGGTCCATTCGCTGACAATACCAAGCCGTTAAATTTCCCGATCCTGGGAGGTTTGTTTAATTCTCTCGCCCCGATTTTGGTCGGCCTGGTAGTATTGATTAGCGCATTCGCCACCGGCTGGCGCTACAGCCTGGCCGTCCTCCCCGGCATCCTCCTCGCCCTCCTCGGCCCACTCCTCGGCGTCCCCACTTTCGGCATCGCCCAGGGTGCCCACTGGCTCAGCTCTCTCGCTGGCTGCGTCGTAATCGTGATCGGGGGTCTGGTCATTCATAAAATCGAACACAAAAACGATTGACCGTGCTTCGAAGTTGTGTGGGTAGAGTTACGATTCAATTGTGTTGCCAGGATCAATGGCCGAAGGAATTGTAGATGTCTCAAGCCGAAATATTTTCGCTGGTTCAACAGGTTCAGGATCAGTACGGATCGTTGTTCGCCCAGCTCATCACGATCAACTTCGCCATGATTGTCGCGATCTGGTATTTCCTGCATCGCACCCAATTTCGATTCCGCATTGCGACCTTTGTTTTTTTTCTTGTCGGGATGCTGACTCTGGTCGGCCTGATGCTTCAGCAAGCGAACATCAAGGGCTTGGCACGTCGCGCGTTGGAGCAAAACCGCCCGGATTTGCGTTCAAGCGTTGTCGCCTACATGCTCTTCCATTGGCGACATCCGGACAACATTCAAGGCAGAAAAACCAACTTGACTGAAACGGAGGGGTAACAGTTTTCAGACAAATCCCGCGTTGTCGGAATGTCGCGAAATCTTTACCCGGAGCCGGGATCGATTTTCAAATCGGTTTCCGGCCGTTGATGATTCGCAGCAGAATGACGATAACGGCAATTACGAGCAGCAGGTGAATGAAGCCATTGATTGTGTAGGAGGAAACCACTCCCAACAACCAAAGTACAAGCAAGATAACAGCGATCGTGTAAAGCATAATTAACTTCTTTCGCAACAGATCCTGGAGGGACCAAAAGGCATGGCACGTTTCATGCGGCCTCTCAGGACTATACAGCAAAAGGGCTGGCCGCGTTGGAGTGGGACGCTCCGGACAGGAAAAGCGTGTGACAGAATCTTCGATGTCGCCGGCATTCACGGACCGAAGCAGCACTACATCTATTTGCGACCAACCTGATTCGCCTCTGCCGGCGAAACCAATAAGCCAAAGGCAAGATGCACCATTCCACGGTTCGTTGCGCGGTGTGTCAATAACAGGCCGTTTGATTCCGCAATGGTTATCAAGGCGTCTGGTGACAACCGCAGTTTTGGATACGCGCTGACGGTAGTTTGCCACCCGGAGTCGGTTCGGGTGTGAATGATGTCGTGGACCAGAATTTTCCCGGGTTGATATTCGAGAAAGCACACGTGGATGCGACCTTCATCGGAACGTACTGGAATAAAACGGGCGTCGCCCTCCAACTCCCGCAACGTGTAGTCACGCAGGGATATCAGAAGAATGCCACCAGGCATTAGGCAACGGGCTGCATCGTGAATGACCGACGAGACTTCATCAGGCGATAAAAGGTGCGGCAAAGTATCGCCCATGCAAGTGACGAGTGCGACGGAACCGGCAGCGAGGTGTTTTGAGAATCCGGTCAGGTCATCTTCAATAATCTGAATCGGGAGCTGCCCCGCGCGAGACTTGAGTTCATCCAGCAGAATACGTGAACTGTCGATTGCGAAAACGCGATAGCCGCGCCGGCCAAGCGGGATGGAGTGAATCCCGTGCCCACAACCAAGATCAACCGCAACCCGGCAGCCGCCTTCGGGAAGCCCAATCTGCTTATAGAATGCCAACGACTGCGCACAAGCCACGTCGAAATCACCGACCATCCATGAATAAATGGGAGCGAGATGGTTGGCGTAGTGATCGGCAACAGTTGTCGGCACATTTGTACTCATTGAGGCCTGCCATCGGAAACCTCTTGAAAAATTCGAAAATTCCGGGCCTATTGAAAATCGTCAAACGACAATTTCGCTGGATCGAACAGGGCCACCCCAAATCCGCCGACCATGACAACCAGGGAGCCGACGAATGCGTATTCGAAGCCTTCGCCAAACAAATGTTGCTCACAGAGGACCAAAATGATTCTCGTTTGTCCGGAAGCGCGCCTTTTAACGCCGGCTTGGAAGACTGTGCAGGGATTTAGGAACTTGTAGCCTCGTCCACTACCCCAAGTTTAATCGGTCACGTTTTTCTAACGGCGGCGGGGTGGTCCGCTGTTGCCTCGGGGGCGATTGCCGCTGTTGCCGCGGTTGCCGCCGCCAGATGGACGGCCTTTTCGTGACGCCATGTTGCGCTCAATCATGCTGGAGATTGCCGTTGACCATGTCGTGACTGTTTTCCGCGCACGCTCGTCGCCGTCGCCGGATTCGTCGTCCGGACCATCGTCGTCCCGATTGCGACTTTTGTTTCGGACGCGGTTGCTGTTGATGCGGTCACCCTGCTTGCGGGTTCGGCGTGGATCCTTCGACGATGATCCGCCGTCACCTTCAATGTCACGCGGATCGATATCGCGGGGATCAATGTCACGCGCCTCAACATCATCGAGCGGGTCGATGTCGTCGCGGATTGCTTCTGGGTTGGTATCCGGGCCTGTGGCAGTTTTTGCGCCGTCAGCGGCTTTGCCACGTCCGCGTCGGCGTCGGCGTTTGCGAGGACGATCGGGATCGTCGGCGTCGCGATCGGCAACCGGGCGCGATAATTCGGGGCGGGAATCAACATCGTCTGGTTCGGGGCGGCGTCGCGATTCGGCGTCTGGTCCGTCCTCCCACTGGTCATCCCGCTTTGCATCGCGAGGATTTCGTCGCTGAGGCGCGGGAGTGGCGGCCGGCTCTGCAGTCAGGCCTTCGGCGAAAGCACCTTCGTTTCTCTTGGGCCGCTCCAGACGATTTCTGTCCGATCGCGAACGATTGCCCGAACGGGATGCATCACGCGAAATTGACTCTCGCGGGGACGAATCACGTGGAGCGGAATCGCGTTGCGACGATTCCCGTCTCGGCGATCCCCGGCGTGGTGCGTCGCGTCGTGATGATTTCTCCCGGTCGATGTCCGAAGACGGATCGTCCAGGGAGACGGCTCCTTTGCTGAGTGAAAGTTTGCCTTCCGGGTCGAGCTCTTCGATTTCGAATTCGACGTACTCGTCGCCGTCCAGGAAACGTGGTTCATCGTCGGTGTCTTCGGCGACAGGTTCCGGAATCTTGGCTGAAGTGGTTACTACTGTTTCGGCCTGGCGTGTTGGAGGTTCCCATGCGATTTCGGATTCGGCCGCAATTGGTTGGCGCGGCTCATCCGTTGCTCGTGGAGTTGCCGACTGAGGACGGGGCCGTGGTCGCACGGTATCCCGTTTTGGTACTTCTTCGCGGGGACGTTCGGCGGCAACAGGATCGGGTTCGGCTTCCCTGGAATCGCGAGCGGCTTTTCCACCGATGCCGAGCATCCCGGCGAGTTTGGCCCAGTGGCTGGTCACGGGC